>NZ_JBFUCI010000152.1:0-13362 GCF_056405335.1 Variovorax sp. P1_H12_2 | reverse complement strand
GATCAGGGCTCGCGACTGTTTGAGTGGAGCGCAGCGGAGCGAGTTTGAGCGAGACCCCGCGTACCGTGAGCAGCGCAGGGCAGCCGCGAAGCGGCCGGTGACGTCGGCCGGCCCGGGGCCTACCGCCCACCGCCGCCGCCCCCGCCCCCGCCCCCGCCCTTCAACAAAACCCTAAACCCCAAAACTCAGGCAACCAGCTTCAGCTCTTCCCATTCGATGCAGCCGCAGACGTCGCGGATGTGGGTCTCGAGCGTGATGTTCTCCGCCGACTGGTGAAAGCGCTCGCCGACGCCGGTGTGGGTGGGCGTGAAGACGGTGTGCCCGGCGGCCCGCAGCGCCGCCGCGGTTTCCCTGTAGCACCAGCCGCCGGGACGAGGCTCAGAGCGTTCGCCGCATCTCGAGGTGCGCGATCCCCGCTTCCTCGAAAGGCTCGCCATGCGGTGCGTAGCCGAGCCGGACATAGAAGGCTTGCGCCGTGCGCTGCGCATGCAGGCTGACCTCGCGGTCGCCGCGCGCCTTGGCCACCGCTTCGAGTGCGCGCAGCACGGCCGCACCATGTCCGCCGCCGCGCAGGGTGCGGTGCACGGCCATCCGTCCGATGCGCGCCAGGCCGGGCGCTTCCGGGAGCAGCCGCCCGGTCGCGATCACCTGGCCAAGCCGGTTGCGCGCCACCGCATGCACCGCGGTCGCGTCATGTTCGTCCCATTCGAGTTCCTTCGGGATGCGCTGCTCGTCGATGAAGACCTCGCGCCGCACCTTGCCCGCGCCCTCGCCCAGCTGCACCCAGTCGCCGGTGGCGACCTCGCGCATCGGCTCGCCGGCCTCGTAGGCCGCGAGGATCTCGCGCAGCAGCGGCGGCACCGGCTTGGAGGTCTGCGTGGCCGGATCGGCGAACACGTAGACCAGCTCGCAACTCACCAGCAGTTGCTCGCCGCGGAACAGGCCGCCGTGGAACACGATCGAGGAGTTGCCCACGCGCTGGCACTTCATGCCGACGTCGAGCAGGTCGTCGACCCGCGCCGAGGCGTTGAACTCGACCGTGGCCTTGCGCACGTAGAGGTCGCCGTCGAGCGCCAGCATCGCTTCCTCGTACGGCAGTGCCATCGCCCGCCAGTAGTCGGCGATGGCGGTGTCGAAGTACATCAGGTAGTGGGCGTTGAAGACGATCTTCTGCATGTCCACCTCGGCCCAGCGCACGCGCAGGCGATGGAAGAAGCGGAAGTCGGATTTCTGGTGGAGGTCGGTCATGGTTGCAAGGCTTGTTTCAGGGCATGGGCGGCATCGGCATGGGCTTGCAGCGCTTCGGGAATGGCGCGGCCCATCTTGACGAATTCGTGAATCACGCCGCGGTAGATTTCAAGGTCGACCGCGACGCCGGCGGCACGCAGCTTGTCGGCGTAGGCGATGCCTTCGTCGACCACCGGGTCGATCTCGGCCAGGCCGATCCAGGCCGGCGCGACGCCCTCGACGTCGTCGGCATTGAGCGGCGCGAAGCGCCAGTCGTCGCGCTCGGCGGCCGAATGGACATACTGGCCGAAGAACCAGCTGATCAGCGCCTCGCCGAGCAGAGGGCCTTCGGCGTAGCGCCGGTGGGAGTCCGTGTCCTGATGCGCCGCGGTGCCCGGATAAATGAGCAATTGCAGCGCGATCGGCAGCCCGGCGTCGCGCGCCAGGATCGCGCAGACCGCGGCCAGCGTGCCGCCGGCGCTGTCGCCGCCGACGGCGATCCGCGTGCCGTCGAGGCCCCACTGCGCGGCGTTCTGCGCGACGTGTGCCAGCGCATCCCAGGCGTCGTCGGAGGCCGTCGGAAACCTGTGGTCGGGCGCCAGCCGGTAGTCGACCGAGATCACGGCGCAGCCGCTTTGCCGGCTCAGCACCCGGCACAGGGTGTCGTGGGTCGCGATGCTGCCGACCGTGAAGCCGCCGCAATGGAAGAACAGCAGCAGCGGCAGCACCTCGCTGGACGGCGCGTACAGGCGCGCCGGCAGCGCATGGCCATCGCGCGCGGGCACGCTGAAATCCTCGACGCGCGCGAGCTGCGGCTTCGGGACTTCGAGCACGCCGGCGCCTTTTTCGTAGGCCGCTCGGGCCTCGGCCGGTGTCAGGGCATTCAGCGGCGGTCGGCCGGCACGGGCCATGCGCTCGATGACGCCGGCCATCTTGGGGGTCAGCACTGCCATGGCCGGGCTGACCCGCCGGAGACAAGCGCTAGGGTAATTTTCGTGTCCAAGGACTGCGGTGCTTGTTAGATTCGAAGGCTCGCATCGTACCGTCCGCTTCACCGAACCACTCGCATCACAGCCATGGCCCTCATCCAGTACCTGACCCAGATCCAGTTCGACTTCGGCGCCGTCCAGCTGCTGCGCAGCGAATGCGAGCGCATCGGAATCACGCGGCCGCTGGTCGTGACCGACGCCGGCGTGCGCGCCGCCGGCATCCTGCAGAAGGCGCTCGACGCGCTCGGCGACCTGCCGGTGGCGGTATTCGACCAGACGCCCTCGAATCCGACCGAAGCCGCGGTGCGGCTGGCGGCCGCGCAATACCGCGAGGCGGGCTGCGACGGCCTGATCGCGGTGGGCGGCGGCTCGGCCATCGACTGCGCCAAGGGCGTCGCGATCGCCGCCACGCACGAAGGCCCGCTCAAGACCTACGCCACCATCGAAGGCGGCTCGCCGAAGATCACCGACCGGGTCGCGCCGCTGATCGCCGTGCCGACCACCAGCGGCACCGGCAGCGAGGTCGCGCGCGGCGCGATCGTGATCGTCGACGACCATCGCAAGCTCGGCTTCCACAGCTGGTTCCTGATGCCGAAGGCCGCCATCTGCGACCCCGAACTCACGCTCGGCCTGCCGCCGAAACTGACCGCGGCCACGGGCATGGACGCCATCGCCCACTGCATGGAAACCTTCATGTCGGCGGCCTTCAATCCGCCGGCCGACGGCATCGCGCTCGACGGCCTCGAACGCGCCTGGGCCCACATCGAGCGCGCCACCCGCGACGGCAGCGACCGCGAGGCCCGGCTCAACCTGATGAGCGCCTCGATGCAGGGCGCGATGGCCTTCCAGAAGGGCCTGGGCTGCGTGCATTCGCTGAGCCACAGCCTGGGCGGGATCGACCCGCGCCTGCACCACGGCACCCTCAACGCCCTCTTCCTGCCGGCCGTGATCCACTTCAACGCCGGCGCCGAGTCGGTCCGGAAAGAGCAGCGGCTGCAGCGCATGGCGCAGGCCATGCACCTGGATTCGGCCGGCGACCTCGGCGACGCGATCCGCGACATGAGCGCGCGCCTGGGCCTGCCCAAGGGCCTGGCCGAGGTCGGCGTCACGCCCGCGATCTTCGAGGCCGTGATCGACGGCGCGATGGCCGACCACTGCCACAAGACCAACCCGCGGCTCGCGACCCGCGACGACTACCGCCGGATGCTCGAAGCGTCGATGTAGGGTGCGCCGGCTTCGGCCAGCAGCCAGTTGCGGAACAGCGCCATCGGCGGACTCGGCGGCCGTGACCGCAGGCGGGTGAGCCAGTAGCTGCCGGTCATCACCTCGATGGCCAGGGGCCGCATCAACCGGCCTTCCTTCAGTTCGCGCTCGAACATCGAGGCCGGCGCCAGCGCGACGCCCGCGCCCTGCACGGCCGCCTCGACCATCAGCCGCGACGAGTCGAACACCGGCCCGCGAATGGCCGGGCAGTCCAGGCCCGCGGCGGCGAACCAGCCGGGCCAGTCTTCCGCGCGATAGGAGCGCAAAAGGGTCTCGTGCGCCAGGTCCTGCGGCCGGCGCACGCGGGCCGCGACCGCAGGGGCGCACAGCACGCTCAGCGGCGCGGTCAGCAAGGGGTCGGCCAGCAGACCCGGCCAGCTGCCGTCGCCGAAGCGGATCGCGAAGTCCAGCCCTTCGGCCGCCAGGTCGACCACGTTGTTGTGCGTCATCAGGCGCAGGTCGATGAAGGGGCAGCTTTCGCGGAACAGCCGAAGCCGCGGCATCAGCCAGCCGACCGCGAAGGTGCCGACCACGCCGATGCTCAGGACCTCGAAGAAATGGCCGTTGTCGAACTGCTGGATCACCGCCTCGATGCGGCCGAAGGCATCGACCAGCACCGGCAGCAGCGCATGGCCTTCGTCGGTCAGGACCAGGCCGCGCGGCAAGCGGCGGAACAGCGACACGCCGAGGCGCGATTCGAGACCGCGCACCTGCTGGCTCACCGCCGCCTGCGTCACGTGGAGCTCCGCCGCCGCGAGCGTGAAGCTGAGGTGGCGGGCGGCGCATTCGAAGGCCCGCAGCGCGTTCAGAGGAAGATGGGGGCGCGTCATTGGATGCGATAGATTTTCTTTTGTAATCTGCAAAATACCATCGTTTGCGCCGTCGTCCGGAAACGCCGAGAGTTGCCTGCTTTCAGGAGAATGAATGATTCAGCGACGACACTTTTCTGCCGGCCTGCTGGCCTCCCTTGCCGGCGCCTGCACCCTGGCCCGGGCGGACGGCAAGGCGGCCCTTTCGGCACGATTCGCCGAGATCGAGACATCCAGCGGCGCCCGCCTCGGCGTCTCGGTGCTCGACACCGGCAGCGGCGCCCGCGCCGGGCACCGCGAGGCCGAGCGATTTCCGATGTGCAGCACCTTCAAGTTCCTGGCTGCCGCGGCGATCCTGGCGCGTGTCGACCAGCGGCAGGAGCGGCTGGACCGCCGCATCGTCTTCACCGCCGCCGAGCTCGTGACCTACTCGCCCGTGACCGAAAAGCGCGTCGGTGGCGCCGGCATGACGATGTCGCAGCTGTGCGAGGCCGCCATCACCCGCAGCGACAACACGGCCGGCAACCTGATGCTCGCGAGCCTGGGCGGACCGCCCGGCCTGACGCACTATGCCCGTTCGCTGGGCGACGCGCAGACGCGGCTCGACCGCATCGAGACCGCGCTCAACGAGGCCCGCCCCGGCGATTTGCGCGACACCACGACGCCGGGCGCGATGCTGGACGACATGCAAAAGATTCTCTTGGGCGATGCGCTCTCGCCGCCGTCGCGTGCGCAGATGGAACGCTGGCTGGCCGCCAACCAGACCGGCGGCCAGCGGCTGCGCGCGGGCGTGCCGCCGGACTGGTCGGTCGGCGACAAGACCGGCTCCGGCGACCAGGGCACCGCCAACGACATCGCGATCCTGCGGCCGCCGGGCCGCGCGCCGATCCTGGCCGCGGTCTACCTGACCCAGAGCACGGCCTCGATGGAGGCCCGCAATGCGACACTGGCCTCGGTGGGGGCCGCGATCGCACGGGCCGCCTGAACGCGGTCGCTCAGTCCGGCTTCACGTTCGCCGTCTTGATGACCTGGGCCCACTTGGTGGTCTCGGCGGCGATGAAGGCATCGAACTCCTCGGGCGTGCTGCCCGCCGGGAAGGTGCCCATGGCCTCCAGCCGGGCCTTGGTCTCGTCGCTCTTGATGATGCGCGCCACCTCCTCCGACATGCGCTTGACGATCTCGCGCGGCGTGCCGGCAGGGGCCAGCATGCCGGCCCAGGTGCTGCCGGTGAAACCCGGGAAGCCCTGCTCGATGAAGGTCGGCACCTCGGGCAGCACCGGCAGCCGCCGTTCGCTGGCGACGCCGATGAGCCGCACCTTGCCGGCCTTGCCCTGGTTGATGAGCCCCGTGGGCGCATCGAAGAAGAGTTGGATCTGGCCGCCCATCAGGTCGGTCAGCGCCGGCACTGCGCCGCGGTACGGGATGTGGATCATGTAGGTCTTGGTGAGCGACTTCCACAGCTCGCTCGTGAGGTGCGCCGCCGAGCCGTTGCCCGACGAGCCGAAGCTCACCTTGCCGGGGTTGGCGCGCGCGTAGTCGATCAGTTCCTTCGCGGTCTTGAAGGGCGCGTCGTTGTTGACCGCCGCGAGCAGCGGCGAGACGCCCATCAGCGACACGCCGACCAGGTCGCGGCGCGGGTCGTAGGGCAGCTTGGGATAGAGCGTGGTGTTGGCCGCATAGGCCGCGATCACGACGCCGAAGGTGCTGCCGTCGGGCACCGCCTTGGCGACCGCATCGACGCCGATAAGGCTGTTGGCACCGGGCTTGTTGTCGATCACCACCGCCTGGCCGAGCCGGCTCTGCAGTCCGGGCTGGATCAGCCGTGCCATCTGGTCGGTGAAGCCGCCGGGCGTGTACGGCACGACGATGCGGATCGGCTTGGAAGGCCAGGCGGATTGCGCCAGCGAAGGCGCTGCGACCGAGACCGCCGCCGCGGCGGCCGACAGGTTGAAGACACGGCGGGACAGGCGGACATGCGGCATGAAAAAGGTCTCCAGGAGGGTCGACCCATTCTGGAAGGCGGCAGGCGGACCGAGCCTCAGGGTTTGCCCGTCAGCCCAGGGGTGCAGCCAGTTCACACAAGACGAGGCCTGGCGACCTCCCTATCTTCTCGGCATCCACACAGGGAGACAGGCAATGCTTGAACACGAGTTCGCCGCGCCGAGCGCGCTTGAGCGCAACCTCATCGAACGGGTCTGCGTGGGCGACGTGCTCGCCCGCAGCGCCGACCTCCATCCGGACCGGGTGGCCATCGTCGACGGCCCGCGCCGGCTCCGCTACGCAGACTTCGATCGCCAGGTCGACCAACTCGGCCACGCCCTGCTCGGCCTCGGGCTCGCACACCAGGACGTGGTGGCGGTGATGGCGCGCAATTGCACCGAACTGCTGCTGACCTACTTCGCCTGCGCCCGCGCCGGCCTGATCTGCGCGCCGGTCAATCTCGGGCTGCGCCCGGCCGAGATCGCCTGGTGCCTGCGCGATGCCGCCGCCCGCGTGCTGGTGGTCGAGGACGGGTTGCGCGACATGGCCCGGGGCGTGCTGGCCGAAGACCTTCCATCGCTCGCGCATCGCTTCCACACGGGCGCCGAGTTCGAGGCCCTGCTGGCCGGCGGAAGCCGCGAGCCGCTCGAAGTCGAGATCCGGGACCGCGACGTCGTGCAACTGCTCTACACCAGCGGCACCACCTCGACCCCGAAGGGCGTGCTGACCAGCCACCTCGCGGTGACGATGGCGGGCTTGACCGGTGCGCTGTCGCTGCACGGCGGCCCAGGCTACACCTCGCTGGTCGCACTGCCGCTGTTCCATTGCGCGATGCTCAACAGCGTGGTGCTGCCGCTGATGGTCATCGGCGGCACGCTGGTGCTGACCCAGGGATTCGAACCGCAACGGGTGGCGACGCTGTTCGAAGCCGAGGGCGTGCACCTGGTGGTCCTGCTGCCGATGATGTATGGCCTGCTGCTCGGGCATCCCGAGTTGCAGGGGCGCAGCTTTCCGGCGATGCGCCGCGCGATGTACGCGATGGCGCCGATGCCGCAGGAGCGGCTCGCGGCCATCCACGCGATGTTTCCGAACGCCGACGTGGTCCTCGGTTCGGGCCAGACCGAATTCACGCCGGCGACCTGCGTCCAGCGCCCCGAGCACCAGTGGAGCAAGTCGGCCACCTGGGGCACCGCCACCGCGATGACGCGCGTGGCCGTGATGGACGACCAGGGCCGGCTGCTGCCGCGCGGCCAGACCGGCGAGCTGGTCTACCGCGGCCCGCAGGTCATGAACGGCTATCTCCACCTGCCCGAGGAGAGCCGCGCCTGCCTGCGCCACGGCTGGTTCCACAGCGGCGACGTGGCGCACATCGACGAGGACGGCGCGATCTGGTTCGAGGACCGCTACAAGGACGTGATCAAGACCGGCGGCGAGAACGTGGCCTCGGTCGAGGTCGAACGCTGCCTGATGGACCACCCCGAGGTGGCGGAGGCCGCGGCGGTCGGGCTGCCGCATGCGCACTGGGGCGAGGCGATCACCGGCGTGGTCGTTCGGCGGCCCGGATCGGCACTCGACGAGGCGGCCCTGATGTCGCACTGCGCCGCCCGCCTGGCCGGCTTCAAGACGCCGAAGGCGATCGTCTTCGTGGCCGAGTTTCCGCGCACCGGCACCGGGAAGCTGCAGAAGCACCTGATACGCGGGCAGCACCAGGACTTGTACCAGCGCTGAGCCGCGCTAGCATGCGTGCATGGCCCACGACCACGACCACGCSCATTCCGACGACCACAGCGAACTCGGCGAAATGGACCTGCGGGTCCGCGCCCTCGAGACCGTGCTCACGCAGAAGGGGTATATCGATCCGGCGGCACTCGACGTGCTCATCGACACCTACCAGACCCAGATCGGCCCGCGCAACGGCGCGCGGGTGGTCGCCCGCGCGTGGGTCGATCCGGCCTTTCGCGACTGGTTGCTGAAGGACGCCACCGCGGCGATCGCCTCGCTGGGCTACAGCGGACGCCAGGGCGAGCACATGGTCGCGGTCGCCAACACCGACACCCAGCACCACATGGTCGTCTGCACCTTGTGCAGCTGCTATCCCTGGCCGGTGCTGGGCCTGCCGCCGACCTGGTACAAGAGCGCGCCCTACCGCTCGCGGGCCGTGAAGGATCCGCGCGGCGTGCTGTCCGAGTTCGACGTGAAGCTGCCCGCGTCGACCGCGATCCGTGTCTGGGACTCCACCGCCGAGGTGCGCTACCTCGTGATCCCGCAGCGCCCGGCCGGCACCGAAGGGTGGAGCGAGGAAGCCCTGGCCGATCTCGTGACGCGGGATTCGATGATCGGTACCGGACTGGCCCGCTCGCCTGAGGCCGCGCCATGAGCTACGTCTCCCACGCCGATCTCGGCGGCCGGGACCTGCCCGGCCAGATCGTCCGCGAGCCCGAGGGCGAGCCTTTCCACGCCCGATGGGAGGCGCGCGTGCTGGCCCTGACCCTGGCGATGGGCGGCACCGGATCGTGGAACATCGATGCCAGCCGCAGCGCACGCGAGACCCTGCCCGCCTACGCCCAGTTGAGCTACTACCAGATCTGGCTCGCGGCGCTCGAGGCGCTGATGGCCGAGCGCTTACAGCTGTTGCCCGACGAGCTGGCTGCGGGCCGGATGCTGCATCCACCGCAATCGGTCAAGCGCGTCCTGCGCGCGGCCGACGTTCCGGCCGCGCTGGCCCGGGGAACCGCCACGGAGCGCCCCGCGACCGCACCGGCACGCTTCGCGGCCGGCCAGCGCGTGCGCACCCGCGCCGGCGCCGTCGATCACCACACACGTCTGCCCGGCTACGTGCAGGGCCAGGTCGGCACTGTCGAGCGCCTGCACGGCATGCACGTCTTCGCCGACGCGCATGCGCAGGGGCTGGGTGAGCGACCGCAGTGGCTTTACACGGTCGTTTTCGACGGCGCTGCGTTGTGGGGCGAAGGCGCCGAGGCCGGACTCAGCGTCTCGGTCGACGCCTGGGAGAGCTACCTGGAGCCTGCCGAATGAACGCGATCCCCCGACTGCTGCCCGGCATGCCGACCGATGATGGCGCGGAGCCGGTGTTCCGCGAGCCCTGGGAGGCGCACGCCTTCGCCCTTGCGGTTTCGCTGCACCAGCGCGGCCTGTTCACCTGGCCCGAATGGGCCGATGCGCTGGCCCGGCAGATCGGCGCCGCCCAGGCTGCCGGTGATGCCGACCTTGGCGACACGTACTACCGCCACTGGCTGGCCGCGCTGGAGACGCTGGTCGCAGCCAAGGGCGCGAGTTCGGCGGCGGAACTCGAACGCTATCAACAGGCCTGGGACCGGGCAGCGGACCGCACGCCGCATGGGCGCGCGATCGAGTTGCGGGAGCAGGATTTCGGCTGAGCCCTGCGTGCGGCTTCAGCGCTTGCGCCCACCGATCACCACCAGCACCCCGCCCACCACGATCGCTCCGATGCCGGCCCAGATCGGCAACTCGATGTCCCGCTTCTCCTTGACCGCCAGCTCGACCGGTCCGATCTTGATCTGGTGGGTCGACTTGGTGAAGCTGACATGACCCAGCGCGAGCGACAGGATGCCGGCGAAGATCAGGATCAGGCCAATGATTCGGTATGCGTTCATGGAGAGCTTCGAGGGAGGCAATGCGTCTGTCGACTGTAGCGCCGTCATGCCTGGAGCGGCTGCACCTCACGCACGCTGCAGCCCGTTTCCAGCCACTGCGAGAACTCCTCCGCCAACTGGCACGACGCCGCGGCCGCAGTGCTCCAGGCCTTGATGCGTCCGGCCAGGTCGCTGCCATAGCGCAGGAAGTCGTTGCGGTCCGGCAGCTTGCCGTTGGGCAGGCCCTTGACCCACTCCGGATCCGGCGCCAGCACCACCATGCGGTCGAGGAATCCCGTGGGCTTGTGGCGCCACCTGAGCCCCTTGTCGAGCCAGCCCGGCACCACCGCCCGCTGGAAATGCGGATACAGCACGAGCCCCTCGGCGTTGCCGTAGTCCAGGTGCAGGTGGTAGTCGGTGATGCCGCCGTCCCAGTAGGCGCCGGGCGGCGCGCCCGGGATGTCGTGCACCGCCTCGAGCATGAACGGAATCGAGCACGAAGCCTGCAGCGCGAGCTCGAAGTTGGCCTCGACCAGATCGACCTGGCGCGTGCGGAGATCCCGCGTGCCGAAAGGCAGCGCGGCCCCCGGCGTCGAGAACACCACGCGCTCGAGCCAGGCGCCCAGGCCCTTGCGGTGCACGCTGTTGGTGAGGAAGGCGCCCAGGTAGCCCACCGGCGTGCGCGCCCTGCCCTCGCGCCCGAGGATGTGCCGGCCGCGCGAGGTGATCACGTGCAGCCGGTAGCGCGAGTGCCCGAGCACCTCGGCCGAGCGGCCGCCGTAGAAGCTGCGCAGTCCTTCGCCGAACTGCGCGCTGACCTGCTTCGCGCTCAGCCGCTTCTGGCCCGGCGGCAGCTCGAAATGCTGATGGATGTAGCCGTGCTCGAACTGCTCGAAGGCGCTCCGGGGTTCGCTCAGGCAGGCATTGGCCAGCCGCCAGGCGCCGATGGAAGCGCCGACCAGGTCGACCGGTTGCGACGAACGCGGCAACCAGTCGCCGAACAGGAAGCGGTCGATCGGCCCGAGCACCAATCCCTTGGGGCCGCCGGCGGCCCCCGGGATGGTGCGCACGTCTGCCGGCTGCAGGCCGTGGCCAGCGATGTGTTCGCGGGCCGCCGGGCCGGCGTAGATCCGAAGCGCTTTCATGCCCGGTCCACTGGCAAGAATCGTGCGCTCCGGCCCACGGCGGCCACTTACTTGCGCAGCCCTTGCAGCTTGGCGAAGGCCGAGGCCATCTGGCCGGCCGGCTGCGGCGAGTTGTCGCGGCGCGGCGCCTGCTGGCCGCGTCCCGCGCCTTCGAAGCGGTTGTCGCGCGGACCATCGCGGCGCGCCGGCGCGGCGTCGAGCTTCATCGACAGCCCGATGCGCTTGCGCGCGACGTCGACCTCCATCACCTTGACCTTGACGATGTCACCGGTCTTGACCACCTCGCGCGCATCGTTGACGAACTTGTGCGAGAGCTGGCTCACGTGCACCAGGCCGTCCTGGTGCACGCCCAGGTCGACGAAGGCACCGAACTGCGCGACGTTGCTCACCGTGCCTTCGAGCACCATGCCTTCGACCAGGTCCTTGATGTCGTCGACGCCGTCGTTGAAGCGCGCCACCTTGAAGTCGGGGCGCGGGTCGCGGCCGGGCTTCTCGAGCTCGCCGAAGATGTCCTTGACCGTGATGACGCCGAACTTCTCGTTGGCGAACAGCTCGGGCTTCAGCGTCTTGAGCATGTCGGCGCGGCCCATCAGCTCCGCCACCGGCTTGCCGGACTTCTCGATCATCTGCTCGACCACCGGGTAGGTTTCCGGATGGACGCCGGTCATGTCGAGCGGGTTGCTGCCGCCGCGGATGCGCAGGAAGCCCGCGCTCTGCTCGAAGGTCTTGGCGCCGAAGCCGCTGACGTCCAGCAGCTGCTGGCGGCTGGCGAAGGCGCCGTTGGCTTCGCGCCAGCGCACCACGGCCTTGGCGACGCTGGCCGACAGGCCCGAGACCCGCGACAGCAGCGGCACGCTGGCGGTGTTGAGGTCGACGCCGACCGAGTTCACGCAATCCTCGACCACCGCGTGCAGCGTGCGCGCGAGTTCGCTCTGGTTCACGTCGTG
Organism: Variovorax sp. P1_H12_2; assembly: GCF_056405335.1. Lineage (NCBI taxonomy): Bacteria > Pseudomonadati > Pseudomonadota > Betaproteobacteria > Burkholderiales > Comamonadaceae > Variovorax > Variovorax sp. P1_H12_2. The sequence continues at coordinate 1,388 of NZ_JBFUCI010000152.1, read as the reverse complement.
CTGGTACTGGCCGACGCCGATCGACTTCGGATCGATCTTCACGAGTTCGGCCAGCGGGTCCTGCAGGCGGCGCGCGATGCTGGCGGCGCCGCGCAGGCTGACGTCGACATCCGGCATCTCCTGCGAGGCGAACTCGCTGGCGGAGTAGACCGAGGCACCGGCCTCGCTCACCACCACCTTGTCGACGTTGACGTCCGGCGCGCCGGCCTGCGCCGTCATCTTGGCCAGCAGCTTGATCAGGTCGGCCGCCAGCTTGTCGGTCTCGCGGCTGGCGGTGCCGTTGCCGATCGCGATCAGGTTCACGCCATGCTTGGCGCACAGCTTGCCGAGCGTGTGCAGCGAGCCTTCCCAATCCTTGCGCGGCTCGTGCGGAAAGACGGTCGCGGTCTCGACCAGCTTGCCGGTCGAATCGACCACCGCCACCTTGACGCCGGTGCGGATGCCCGGGTCCAGCCCCATGACGACGCGCGGGCCGGCCGGTGCGGCCAGCAGCAGGTCGCGCAGGTTGTCGGCGAAGACCTTGATGGCGACCTTCTCGGCCTCTTCGCGCAGCCGCGTGAACAGGTCGCGCTCGGTCGACAGCGCCAGCTTGACCCGCCAGGTCCAGGCCACGCACTTGCGGATCAGGTCGTCGGCCGGCCGGCCCGCATGGCTCCATCCGAGGTGCAGCGCGATCTTGCCTTCGGCGATCGAGGGCTTGCCCGGCTCGGGCTCGACCGGCAGCAGCAGCTTGGCGTCGAGGATCTCCTGCGCGCGGCCGCGGAACACCGCGAGCGCACGGTGCGAGGGCACGCGGCCGATCGGCTCGTCGTAGTCGAAGTAGTCGCGGAACTTGGCGATGTCGGCGTTGTTCTCGTCCTTGCCTGCCATCAGGCTGGACTTCAGCAGGCCCTCGGCCCAGAGCCACTCGCGCAGGCGCTGCACCAGCGGGGCGTCCTCGGCCCAGCGCTCGGAAAGGATGTCGCGCACGCCATCGAGCACGGCCGGGACGGTCGAGAAATCCGGACCCGGCTTGCCGTCGTCCAGTGTCGTGRCCGGCTGCAGGAAGGCCTGCGCCTCGACGGCCGGATCCAGCGTGGGATCGGCGAGCAGCTTGTCGGCCAGCGGCTCGATGCCGAATTCACGCGCGATCTGGCCCTTGGTGCGGCGCTTCTGCTTGAAGGGCAGATAAAGGTCCTCCACCTCCTGCTTGGTGGGCGCCGATTCGATCGCGCTGCGCAGTTGAGGGGTGAGCTTGCCCTGCTCGTCGATGCTCTTCAGCACCGCGGCGCGGCGATCCTCGAGCTCGCGCAGGTAGGACAGGCGGGCCTCGAGTTCACGTAGCTGGATGTCGTCGAGGCCGTCGGTGACCTCCTTGCGGTAGCGGGCAATGAAGGGCACGGTGGCAC
>NZ_JBFUCI010000151.1:0-13441 GCF_056405335.1 Variovorax sp. P1_H12_2 | reverse complement strand
AAATGATCAGTTCGGCGCCGAGCGCGGCCAGTTGTGCGAAGTGCTCCGCACCGAGCTGGCCGAATTCGCCGGCATCCCACTCGAAGCGCTCGCCGCGGGAGCCGACCACCACGCTGGATTCGACCCGTTCGTTGTTGATGGCGACCCAGCCCGGGCCGTGCGCAGTGAGGGTCTGGACGTCGGATTTGTCGGGCTGTAGCTTCATCGAGGAGGGGGGGTGATCTGTGGTCAAATTATAGGTTTTCCCCTGCGCAGACCCCCTTGGAGGGACTTTGAAACCGCTCAAGAAATCGGCCAAGCTGGCCAATGTGCTCTACGACATCCGCGGCCCGATCATGGACGCCGCGAAGCAGATGGAGGAAGAGGGCCAGAAGATTATCAAGCTCAACATCGGCAATCTGGCGGTGTTCGGCTTCGATGCGCCCGAGGAGGTCCAGCAGGACATGATCCGCAACCTGCCGGCCTCGGCGGGCTACTCGGACAGCAAGGGCATCTTCGCGGCGCGCAAGGCGGTGATGCACGAGACCCAGAAGCAGGGCATCGCGGGCGTCACGCTCGATGACATCTATCTTGGCAACGGCGCCAGCGAGCTGATCGCGATGGCCACCAACGCGCTGCTCAACGACGGCGACGAGTTGCTGGTTCCGATGCCCGACTATCCGCTGTGGACCGCGGTGGCGAGCCTTTCGGGTGGCCGGCCGGTGCACTACCTGTGCGACGAGGACAACGGCTGGATGCCGAACCTGGACGACATCCGCGCCAAGATCACGCCGCGCACCAAGGGCATCGTGGTGATCAACCCGAACAATCCCACCGGCGCGCTGTACTCGGACGATCTGCTCAAGGGCATCGTCACGATCGCGCGCGAGCACGGCCTGGCGATCTTCGCGGACGAGGTCTACGACAAGGTGCTGTACGACGACGTCAAGCACACGGCGATCGCCAGCCTGTCGAAGGACGTGCTGACGCTGACCTTCAACTCGCTCTCCAAGAGCTACCGCTCCTGCGGCTACCGCTCCGGCTGGATGGTGGTGTCGGGCGACAAGAAGATGGCGCGCGACTACATCGAGGGCCTCAACATGCTCTCGAACATGCGGCTGTGCGCCAACGTGCCGGGCCAGTGGGCGATCCAGACCGCGTTGGGCGGCTACCAGAGCATCAACGACCTGGTCCATCCGGGCGGGCGCCTGCGCCGGCAGCGCGACCTGGCCTACGAGCTGATCACGGCGATTCCGGGCGTGAGCTGCGTCAAGCCCAGCGCGGCGCTCTACATGTTTCCGAAGCTCGATCCGAAGGTCTATCCGATCGAGGACGACCGGCAGTTCTTCCTTGAACTGCTCAAGGAGACCAAGGTGATGCTGGTGCAGGGCACGGGCTTCAACTGGACCGCGCCCGACCACTTCCGCATCGTGTTCCTGCCGCACGAAGAGGACCTGCGCGAGGCGGTCGGCCGCATCGCCGGCTTCCTCGAACGCTATCGAAACCGGGGCGCCTGAGCCCCATTGCTCCAGAAGACGAATCGAATGAAACCCATCCAAGTTGGCCTGCTCGGCATCGGCACGGTCGGTAGCGGCACCTTCCAGGTGCTCCAGCGCAATCAGGAAGAAATCAAGCGCCGTGCGGGCCGCGGCATCGAGATCACCATGGTCGCCGACCTCGACACCGCGCGTGCCCGCTCGGTGGTCGGCGAGGGCGTACAGGTGGTCGGCGACGCGCGTGCCGTGATCGCCAACCCCGAGATCGACATCGTGATCGAGCTGATCGGCGGCTACGGCATCGCGAAGGCGCTGGTGCTGGAGGCGATCGCCGCCGGCAAGCACGTGGTCACGGCCAACAAGGCGCTGCTCGCGGTGCACGGCACCGAGATCTTCGCGGCCGCTCATGCCAAGGGCGTGATGGTGGCCTTCGAGGCCGCGGTGGCCGGCGGCATCCCGATCATCAAGGCGCTGCGCGAGGGCCTCACGGCCAACTCGATCCAGTGGATCGCCGGCATCATCAACGGCACCACCAACTTCATCCTGTCGGAGATGCGCGACAAGGGCCTGGACTTCGACACCGTGCTGAAGGAGGCGCAGCGCCTGGGCTACGCCGAGGCCGACCCGACTTTCGACATCGAGGGCGTCGACGCCGCGCACAAGGTCACGCTCATGAGCGCGATCGCCTTCGGCATTCCGGTGCAGTTCGACCGCGCCCACGTCGAGGGCATCACCAAGCTGGCGGCGCAGGACATCAAGTACGCCGAGCAGCTCGGCTACCGCATCAAGCTGCTGGGCATCACCAAGCGCAAGGCGCAGGGCATCGAGCTGCGCGTGCACCCGGCGCTGGTGCCCTCCAAGCGCCTGCTCGCCAATGTCGAGGGCGCGATGAACGCGGTGGTGGTCAATGGCGACGCCGTCGGCACCACGCTCTACTACGGCAAGGGCGCCGGCAGCGAGCCGACCGCCAGCGCGGTGATCGCCGACCTGGTCGACATCACGCGCCTGCACACCGCCGATGCGGCACACCGCGTGCCGCACCTGGCCTTCCATCCGGACGCGATGAGCGACCTGAAGATCCTGCCGATGGCCGAGGTCGTCACCAGCTACTACCTGCGCCTGCGCGTGGCCGACGAGGCCGGCGTGCTGGCCAAGGTGACCGGCCTGCTGGCGAGCGCCGGCATCAGCATCGACGCCGTGCTGCAGCGCGAGGCCGACGAAGTGGGCGGCGAAGGCTCGACCCAGACCGACCTGATCATCCTCACGCACGACACGCGTGAAGGCACGCTCGACGCCGCGCTGGCGGACCTGCAGGCGCTGCCGACCGTGCTGGCGCCGATCGTGCGCATCCGCAAGGAAGAGCTGTCCTGATGCGCTACCTGTCCACGCGCGGCCATCCGGACCGCCGCCGCTTCTGCGACATCCTGCTGGAAGGCCTGGCGCCCGACGGCGGGCTGTATCTGCCCGAGCAGTATCCCAAGGTCGATGCGGCCACGCTCGCGAAGTGGCGCGGGTTGCCCTATGCCGACCTGGCCTTCGAGATCCTCTCGCTCTACATCGACGACATTCCGCAGCACGACCTGAAGGGGATCTGCGCCCGCACCTACACCGCCGAGGTGTTCGGCACCGACGAGATCGTCCCGCTGCGCGAGCTCGAGGACGGCGTCTACCTCGAAGCCCTGTCGAACGGCCCCACGCTGGCCTTCAAGGACATGGCGATGCAACTGCTGGGCAACCTGTTCGAGTACGAACTGGGTCGCCGCGGCGAGCAACTCAACATCCTCGGCGCCACCAGCGGCGACACCGGCAGCGCGGCCGAGTACGCGATGCGCGGCAAGAAGGGCGTGCGGGTCTTCATGACCTCGCCGGACGGCCGCATGAGCCCGTTCCAGCAGGCCCAGATGTTCAGCCTGCAGGATGCGAACATCCATAACATCGCGATCAGCGGCGTGTTCGACGACTGCCAGGACATCGTCAAGGCGGTGTCGAACGACCTGGCCTTCAAGCGCAAGTACAAGATCGGCACGGTCAACTCGATCAACTGGGCGCGCTTGCTGGCGCAGGTCGTCTACTACTTCGCCGGCTACTTCCAGGCGACATCGGCCCCCACGCTCGGCACTGGCGTGTCCTCGCTGCCCCCCGAGGGGGCTCTTTCATCTTGGGGCGGCCCGGCGATGAAAGGCTTCAACGACAAGCAGGTCAGCTTCACCGTACCCTCGGGCAACTTCGGCAACGTCTGCGCCGGCCACGTGGCGCGCATGATGGGCCTGCCGATCCGCACGCTGGTGGTGGCGACCAACGAGAACGACGTGCTCGACGAGTTCTTCCGCACCGGCGTCTACCGCGTGCGCTCGGCCGCCGACACGCACGAGACCTCCAGCCCGTCGATGGATATTTCGAAGGCCAGCAATTTCGAGCGCTTCGTGTTCGACCTGGTCGGCCGCGACGCCGCCAAGACGCGCGCGCTGTTCGAAGGCGCACTGGGCAGCGCCGGCCGCTTCGACCTCAGCGCCGACCCGGCCTTCGCCGGTGCAGCGACCCGCTTCGGCTTCGTCAGCAGCCGCAGCACCCACGCCGACCGGCTGGCGACCATCCGCGACACCGACAAGCGATTCGCCACGCTGATCGACACCCACACCGCCGACGGCCTGAAGGCCGCGCGCGAGCATCTCGTGCCGGGCGTGCCGATGATCGTGCTGGAGACCGCGCTGCCGATCAAGTTCGCCGAGACCATCGTCGAGGCCCTGGGCCATGAGCCCGATCGACCCGCGCGCTTCGAAGGCATCGAAGCGCTGCCGAAGCGCGTCGTCAAGCTGCCGGCCGATGCCGAGGCGGTCAAGGCCTACATTGCACAGAACTGCGACTGACGTGGCGGGCGCATGAAAGTCATCGGCTTCGCCGGCTACTCGGGCGCGGGCAAGACCACGCTGGTGGAGCGATTGATCCCGGTGCTCAAGCTGCACGGCCAGCGGGTCTCGGTGGTCAAGCATGCGCACCACAAGTTCGACATCGATCATCCGGGCAAGGACACGTTCCGGCATCGCGAGGCCGGCGCCTTCGAGGTGGTCGTGGCATCCGACAAGCGGCTGGCGCTGATTCGCGAGTTCGAGCGGCCGACCCAGCTCGGCGTGCACGAGCTCATCGCCGAGCTCGATGCCGGCGTCGATTGGGTGCTGGTCGAGGGCTTCAAGCACAGCGACCTGCGCAAGATCGAGATCTGGCGCGCGCCCGCGGCCGGCGAGGTCGCGCGGCCGGCGCGCTACATCGAGGACCCGTTCATCGTCGGCGTCGCGACCGACGATCCCGCAGGGCTGCCGCGGCCGACCGAGCTGCCGATCTTTGACCTCGACGACGTCGATGGCATCGGCGACTGGCTGCTGCGACACGCCGACCGTTTCGACTACRAGGTGGAGCACCATGGCTAGCACTTCCAACCGTCCGCCCCTGATGCCGCTCGACGAGGCGCTTGCGCGGCTGCTGGCGGCCGCCACGCCGCGCGTCGACACCGAGAGCGTGTCGACCTTCGAGGCCGATGGCCGCGTGCTGGCGCAGGATGTGGTGTCGGCGCTCACCGTGCCGCCGCGCGACAACAGCTCGATGGACGGTTACGCGGTGCGCAGCGCCGATTGCGCCACGGCCGGCGTCGTGCTGCGGGTGGCCCAGCGAATCCCGGCCGGCAGCGTGGGCACGCCGCTGGCCGCGGGCACGGCCGCGCGCATCTTCACGGGCGCGCAGATCCCCGAGGGCGCGGACGCGGTGGTGATGCAGGAAGACACGGCCGCGCTGCCGGAAGAAGGCGGCCTGGGCCGCGTGCGCATGGACATCGCACCGGCTGCGGGCCAGTGGATCCGCCGCGCCGGCGAGGACGTCGCGGCCGGCGACGTGGTGCTGTCCCGCGGCGAACGGCTCACGCCCGCAGGCCTGGGCCTGGCCGCGAGCGTCGGGCTGGACCGCCTGCAGGTGGCGAAGCGGCCGAGGGTCGCGCTGCTGTCGACCGGCGACGAACTCGTGATGCCCGGCGAGGTGGCGCCCGGGGCAATGAAGCCGGGTTCGATCTACAACTCCAACCGTTTCTTCATGCGGGCGCTGCTCGTGCGTCTCGGGTGCGAGGTCAGCGACCTGGGCATCGTGCCGGACCGGCGCGATTCGACCATCGAGGCGCTGCGCGCGGCCTCGCTCAGCAACGACCTGATCATCACCACCGGGGGCGTGTCGGTCGGCGAGGAAGACCACATCAAGGGCGCGGTCGAGCACCTCGGACAGCTCGATCTCTGGTCGCTCTCGATGAAGCCGGGCAAGCCCTTCGCCTACGGCCGCATCGGCGATGCGCACCTGACCGGCCTGCCAGGCAATCCGGTGTCGAGCTTCCTGACCTTCCTGCTGCTGGTGCGGCCCTTCCTGCTGACCTTGCAGGGGGCGAATCGCGTGGCCCCGGAGCCGATCGCGATGCGCGCCGACTTCGACTGGCCGCGGGCCGACCGGCGGCGCGAGTTCCTGCGCGCGCGGCGCAACGCGGCCGGCGGCCTCGACCTGTTCGCCAACCAGAGCTCCGGCGTGCTGACCTCGATGGTGTGGGGCGACGGCGTGATCGACACGCCCGCGGGCCAGCCGTTCAAGGCCGGTGACACGGTGCAGTTCATTCCCTTCGCTTCGCTCTTGGGTTGAAGATGAAAGTCCATGTTCGCTACTTCGCCTCGGTGCGCGAGGCGCTCGGAACCGGCGGCGAAACGGTCGACACCGCGGCGTCCGACTTGGGCGCGCTGCGCGACGAACTGATCGCGCGCGGCGGGCCGCATGCGAGCGCCCTGGCGCGCGGCCGGGCGGTGCGCATGGCGCTCGACCAGATCATGAGCAGCGAGGCCGCCTTGCTGCGCGAGGGCAGCGAGGTCGCCTTCTTCCCGCCGGTCACGGGCGGCTGAGCGCTTCCAGCGTGGCGAGCAGGCGCGCGCGCCGCTCGGGCGCGACGCGTGTCATCGGCGAACGCAGCTCGTCCTGCAGCAGGCCTTGCGCGGCCAGTGCCGCCTTCAAGGGGCCCGGGTTGGCGTCGGCGAACAGCGCTTCGATCAGCGGCAGCAGGGGCTGCCACTGCGCGCGCGCCTCTGCCAGCCGACCTTCGCCGAGCAGGCGCAAGACCGCCACGAAGCGCCCGGTCTGCAGGTGTGCACTCGCGGCGATCGCGCCGGCGCCGCCTTCGGCCACGGTGCTGAACAACTGCGCGTCCTCGCCCGCCAGCACCTGCAGCCGGCCGTCGGCGATCAGCGCGCGGGTCTTCGGCAGGTCGCCGCCGCAGTCCTTGATGCCGCGAACGCGCGGATGGGCCGCGAGCGCCAGCAGCGTCTCGCGCTCGATCGCGATGCCGGTGCGGTAGGGAATGTCGTAGATCAGCAGCGGCACCGCGCTGGCGTCGGCGATGGCGCCGAACCATTCGACAAGGCCGGCWTGCGAGGGGCGGATGTAGCTCGGCGCCGGCACCAGCAGACCGGCCAGACCGTGCGAGCCGAGTTCACGCACCCAGCCCAGCGTCTTGCCCAGGTGGTAGCCCGACAGGCCCATGATGCGCGGCAGCGCGGGGGCCGCCTGGGCCACCGTGGCCAGCACGGCCAACTGCTCGTCGGCGTCGAGCGCGGCCGCCTCGCCAGTGGAGCCGCAAACGACGAAGCCCGCGATGCCGGTGGGCGCCAGCCGCTCGACCAGTGCCGCCAGCGCGGCATGGTCGACCGCGTGGTCGCGGAACGGCGTCACGAGCGGAATCCAGAGGCCCGAGAAATCGGGGGAGGGTGAATGAGAGTCTTGCACGCAGTGGTCCTTTCAGGAGTCGACCGATGGAGGAAACCACCGTCGAATGCGCGCACGCCACCCACTCTGGCCAGAGGCCTTGCAGTTCCGTCGCTCATCCGACGACGGAACCGAAGCTCCGGTCAGACGAGCTCGGGTTTTTTGGCTTTGCCTTGCAGGCGTGTGCAGGCCGCTTCTTCGCGAGAAGAAAGGCGGGATTGCAGGGCGCTGGAAGGCATCGCGCGAGTGTATCGCGGTGCCACAATCCGGTCATGACTCCCGCACGCGTTTCGATTCAGAAAGAGGACTTCGACCTGCAGGAGGAGGTTGCCGCGTTGCGCGCCGGCGACGCCCGGGTCGGTGCGGTCTGCAGCTTCATCGGCACGGTGCGCGACCGCAATGACGGCAGCACCGTGGCCTCGATGGAACTCGAGCACTACCCGGGCATGACCGAGAAGGCCATCGAGGCCATGATCGACGAGGCCCATCGGCGCTTCGACATCCTCGGCGCCCGCGTGATCCATCGCGTCGGGCTGCTGCAGCCGGAGGACCAGATCATGATGGTCGCCGTGACCTCGGCGCACCGTGGCGAGAGCTTCCAGGCCTGCGAGTTCCTGATGGACTACCTCAAGACCCAGGCGCCGTTCTGGAAGAAAGAGCAAACACCCGAGGGTGCCCGCTGGGTCGATGCCCGCGCCACCGACGACGAGGCCATGGCCCGTTGGGGCATCACCATCAGCAACGCCTGACCCCGAGCCCCATCCGCATGCCGGCCGCGCCCAGCGCGCCGCCTTCGTGGGCTGCCGCGGAACCGGCTTCGCCGGGCCGCTGGCAGCGCCCCCCGGCAGGGGGGTGGGCGGGCTACACGAAGTGAGCCCAACCTTGGGGGGCGAGCCAGTCATTGCGGCTGGAAGCCGCTGGCCTTGATGATCTGCGCCCAGGTCTGGGTGTAGCTCCGGACCCGCCCTGCGAACTGGCCTTGCGGCATATAGCCGACCGTGAGGCCCATGGCGGTCAGGCGATCGCGCACGTCGGGCATCGCCAGCACCTTGGCCAACGCGACACCGAAGCGGTCGATCACGGGCTGGGGTGTGCCCACGGGCGCGAAGATGCCGTAGTAGGGCAGGTCTTCGAGGCCCGCGAGACCCAGCTCGGCGAAGGTCGGCACCTGCGGCAGCACGGCCTGGCGCTTGTCGCCGATCACCGCGACGACGCGGATCTTGCCGGCCTTCTGGTTCTCGATGAAGTCGGGAATGGAGCCGATGCCGGAGGAGATCTGGTTGCCCAGCATGTCGGCGAGCATGGGCGCGCTGCCGCGGTAGGGCGCGGCCTGGACATCGATCTTGTACTTGGCGCCGATCAGCTTGACGAGGAATTCGGGGATCGAGGCCGGCGCCGGGACGCCGATCGTGTCCTTGCCGCCGCGCTCCTTCCTGACCCAGGCCACGTATTCGTTGACCGACTTGGCCGGCGTGCCGCCCGATACGGCGAGCGCGTTGGCGAAGGTGGCGAAGCCCGCCACCGGCACGAAGTCGCGCGCCGGATCGAAGCCCGGGTTCTTGACCACCTGTGGCAGGATCGAGATCGAGTGGTCATGCGAGAGGAAGAAGGTGTGGCCGTCGGCCGGCGCCGCCTTGAGCGCCTGCGCCGCGATCTGGCCGCCGGCGCCGGCGCGGTTGTCCACCACCACGGAGGTGCCGAGCTCGTCCTTGAGCTTCTCGGCCAGCGTGCGGGCAATCACGTCGGTGCCGCCGCCGGCCGGGAATCCGACCAGGAGCCGGACCGGCGTGCCGGCCGGCTGGGCCAGCGCCAATCCCCCGGCGGCCAGCAGGCCGGCCGCGAAAAAACCGCGCGCGACGCGCGTGGCGCCACTCCATGTTGACTTCAGCATCTATCGACTCCAATGATGGGGATGGAAAAATGTCCGGAAGGTCTTGATATCGATCCGGAACGGCCCTATTTTGAATGCAGGAATCAAGCCATGCGTCAAGACAAACTCACTACCAAATTTCAAGAAGCCTTGAGCGACGCTCAGTCGCTCGCGCTGGGCAACGACAACGCCTATATCGAACCCGTCCACCTGCTGGTCGCCATGCTGCGCCAGGACGACGGCCCACGCGCGCTGCTCGAGCGCGCCGGTGCCAACGTGCCCGGTCTGCTGCAGGCCGCCGAGGCGGCGATCAAGAAGCTGCCGCAGGTCGAGGGCCACGACCAGGTCCAGGTCGGCCCCGAAACGGCCAAGCTGCTGCAGGCGACCGAGAAGGAATCCATCAAGCGCAACGACCAGTTCATCGCGAGCGAGCTCTATCTGCTCGCGGTGGCCGACAGCAAGGCCGAGATCGGCAATCTGGCGCGCAGCAACGGTGTGACGCGCAAGTCGCTCGAAGCCGCCATCGAGGCGGTGCGCGGCGGCCAGGGCGTGAACAGCGCCGATGCCGAAGGCCAGCGCGAAGCACTCAAGAAATACTGCATGGACCTCACCGAGCGCGCCCGGCTGGGCAAGCTCGACCCGGTGATCGGGCGCGACGAGGAAATCCGCCGCGCCATCCAGGTCCTGCAACGCCGCACCAAGAACAACCCCGTGCTGATCGGCGAGCCCGGCGTCGGCAAGACCGCCATCGTCGAAGGCCTCGCGCAGCGCATCGTCGCCGGCGAGGTGCCCGATTCGCTCAAGGGCAAGCGCGTGCTGTCGCTCGACATGGCGGCCTTGCTCGCCGGTGCCAAGTTCCGAGGCGAGTTCGAGGAACGTCTGAAGACCGTGCTGAACGAACTCGCGAAGGACGAGGGCCAGACCATCGTCTTCATCGACGAACTGCACACCATGGTCGGCGCCGGCAAGGCCGAGGGCGCGATGGATGCGGGCAACATGTTGAAGCCGGCGCTCGCGCGCGGCGAGCTGCACTGCGTCGGCGCGACCACGCTCGACGAATACCGCAAGTACATCGAGAAGGATGCCGCATTGGAGCGCCGCTTCCAGAAGATCCTCGTGGGCGAGCCGAGCGTCGAAGCGACGGTCGCGATCCTGCGCGGCCTGAAGGAAAAGTACGAGGTCCACCATGGCGTCGACATCACCGACCCGGCGATCGTCGCCGCGGCCGAGCTGAGCGACCGCTACATCACCGACCGCTTCCTGCCCGACAAGGCGATCGACCTGATCGACGAGGCCGCGGCCAAGATCAAGATCGAGATGGACTCCAAGCCCGAGGTCATGGACCGGCTCGACCGCCGCCTGATCCAGCTGCAGATCGAGCGCGAAGCCGTGCGCCGCGAAAAGGACGAGGCCTCGCAGAAGCGCTTCGCACTGATCGAGCATGACATCGCCAACCTGCAGAAGGAAATCGCCGATCTCGACGAGGTCTGGCAGGCCGAGAAGGCGCAGGCCCAGGGCAGTGCGCAGATCCGCGAGGAGATCGACAAGATCAAGTTCCAGATCGCCGAGTTCACGGCCAAGGGCGACTTCAACAAGGTGGCCGAGCTGCAGTACGGCAAGCTGCCGGGGCTCGAGAAGCGGCTCAAGGAAGCGCAGGACACCGAGGCCAGCAAGGGCAAGTCCAGCGCACCCACGTTGCTGCGCACCCAGGTCGGCGCCGAGGAGATCGCCGAGGTCGTGGCGCGTGCCACCGGCATCCCGGTGTCCAAGCTGATGCAGGGCGAGCGCGACAAGCTGCTGATGATGGAAGACAAGCTGCACGAGCGCGTGGTCGGCCAGGACGAGGCCATCGGTGCGGTCGCCAACGCGATCCGCCGTTCGCGCTCCGGCCTGTCGGACCCGAACCGCCCGACTGGCTCCTTCCTGTTCCTCGGCCCCACGGGGGTCGGCAAGACCGAGCTGTGCAAGGCATTGGCGGGCTTCCTGTTCGACAGCGAGGACCACCTGATCCGCGTCGACATGAGCGAGTTCATGGAGAAGCACTCGGTCGCGCGCCTGATCGGCGCGCCGCCCGGCTACGTGGGCTACGAGGAGGGCGGCTACCTGACCGAGGCCGTGCGCCGCAAGCCCTACAGCGTGCTCTTGCTCGACGAGGTCGAGAAGGCGCACCCGGACGTCTTCAACGTGCTGCTGCAGGTGCTCGACGACGGCCGTCTGACCGACGGCCAGGGCCGCACCGTGAACTTCAAGAACACGGTGATCGTGATGACCAGCAACATCGGCTCGCCGATCATCCAGTCGATGGTCGGGCAGCCGACCGAGGAGATCAAGGAGGCGGTCTGGGATGAGCTCAAGAACTACTTCAGGCCCGAGTTCCTGAACCGGATCGACGAGACCGTGGTGTTCCATGCGCTCGACGCCAAGAATATCGAGGYGATCGCCGCGATCCAGCTCAAGGTGCTGACGGACCGCCTGGCGAAGATGGACCTCGGTCTCGAGGTGTCGCCGGCCGCGCTGGCCGAGATCGCCAAGGTCGGCTTCGACCCGGTCTTCGGTGCCCGGCCGCTCAAGCGCGCGATCCAGCAGCGGATCGAGAATCCGCTGTCGAAGCTGCTGCTCGACGGCAGCTTCGGGCCCAAGGACACGATCGTGGTCAACACCGACCCGATCCAGGCTCCGGGCCAGTTCGCGTTCCGCAAGGCCGGGGAACCAAGCGTCGAGGCCGTGGACTAAGAACGATGGTGAATTTTCTCGTCCGCCTGATCCTCTTCCTCCTGGGCCTGGTGTTCGCGGCCAGCCTGGCGGTCGCCGTGCTGCTGCTGGCGGCGGTCTGGGGCCTGCGCTATGGCTGGGCGCGTCTCACCGGCAAGCCGGTTCAGCCCTGGGTGATGCGCTTCGATCCGCGTGGCGGCTTCGACCGCTTCCGCGCCGCCGGCCGTCCGGCCGAGCCGAGCGCGTCCGACGTGGCGGGCGCCCGTGCCCAGGGACAGGCGGCCGACAGTCCGGTGCGATTGCGCGATCCGGGCGTGGTCACCGACGTGCAGGCCCGTCCGGTGCCGCGCGACGGCGGCGGCAACTGATCAGGCGCGGTACAGCGCCTCGATGTCGTCCGCATAGCGCTGGTAGATGCTGGCGCGCCGCACCTTCATGGTTGCGGTGACCTCGCCATCGTCGTGGTCGAGTTCCTTGGTCAGCAGGTGGAAGCGCCGGACCTGCGAGACCTGCGCCAGCTGCGCATTGCCGCGCTGGATCTCGGCGTCGATCAGTCCCCGCACCCGCGCCTGGTCCACCAATGAGCGGAAGTGCGTGAACGGGATGCGTTCGGCCTCGGCCCACTTGCCGACSGTCTCGTAGTCGATCTGCACCAGCGCGCCGACGAACTTTCGGCCGTCCGCCACCACGATGCATTCCTTGATGAAAGGGCTGCCCTTCATCGTGTTCTCGATCTCCGAGGGCGTCAGGTTCTTGCCGCCGGCGGTGATCATGATGTCCTTCAGGCGGTCGACGATGCGCAATTGGCCGTCTTCCTCGCGCACCACGTCGCCGGTGTGCAACCAGCCGTCGCGGATCGAGGCCGCGGTGGCTTCGGGGTTCTTGTAGTAGCCCTCGAACACCATCTCGCCCTGCACCAGCAACTCGCCGTCGTCGCCGACGCGATGCGCGGTGCCGAGCGTCGGCGGTCCGACGGTGCCGATCCGGACCTCGTCGCGGCGGTGGCCGGTGATCATGCCGGTCGATTCGGTCAGGCCGTAGACCTCCACCAGCGGCACGCCGAGCGCGCGGAAGAAGCGCACCACGTCGGGGGGGATCGGCGCCGCGCCGGTCAGCGCGACCTTCGCGTGGCGCAGGCCGATGAAGTTCTGCAGCGCGCGCAGCACGGTCCAGTAAGCCAGTGCGAAGCGGGTTCGCTCGCCCAGGCTCCAGGTGCTGCGCGGCTTCTCGGCCAGCGGCATGCCCGCCGCCAGCGCGCGCCGGTACAGCGCGCGCTGCAGCCGTCCGGCCTCCTGCATCTTGATGCTGATGCCGGCGTGYAGCTTCTCCCAGATGCGCGGCACGCCGAGGAACATGGTCGGCGCGACCTCGCGCAGATCTTCCTGCACCGTGCGGATCGATTCGCCGAAGTTGACCTGCGAACCGAGGTAGAGCGGCACGAAGGTCGAGAGCATCTGCTCGGCCACGTGGCACAACGGCAGGTACGACAGGTGCGTGGTGTCCCGGTCCAGCCCGAGCCGATCGACGATGCCCGGCACCGCGCCGCGGATGTTGCGCCAGGAGATCATGGCGCCCTTGGGCTTGCCGGTGGAGCCCGAGGTGTAGATCA
>NZ_JBFUCI010000150.1:0-13634 GCF_056405335.1 Variovorax sp. P1_H12_2 | reverse complement strand
CTGCTGGGGCGTCACGGCATCCCCAAGCACCGACAGGCCGCCTTCGTCGGCGAGTTTTTTGGGATCTCCCGCGCCGCCTCACATCGACGCACCCACGGAACGGCGGCGTGGTCCTTAGAGGAACTCCAGTCGATCGCAGAGAAGTTCGGTGAGACGCTCCCGGAGATGCTGGGCGGCGGTCGCCTCAAAGGTGGCACCCGTGCCACCCTGCAAGTCGGAGACGTGCAAACGCCCTGTCGCATCTGGCTGCAGCCGGAGAACGAAGAATTTGGTGGCGGCGCTTTTGTGGCCGTCGAGAACGCCGGGGTCTACACGGTCGTGCCGGCATCAGCAGCTGTTGGCCTGGCCACGCTGCGCGTCCAAAGCATCGAGATCGATCAATCCGTCGACACGCCACCCCGCATCGCTGTCTTGGACGACGACCGGGAGGTGACCAAGTCCATTTGCGCCGGTCTTCGGGAACGGGGCTATGAGGCATCGCCGTACAACACCATCGAC
This sequence comes from Variovorax sp. P1_H12_2, assembly GCF_056405335.1. NCBI lineage: Bacteria > Pseudomonadati > Pseudomonadota > Betaproteobacteria > Burkholderiales > Comamonadaceae > Variovorax > Variovorax sp. P1_H12_2. The sequence continues at coordinate 13,136 of NZ_JBFUCI010000150.1, read as the reverse complement.
GCATTGATGGCCGAGATCAAGCGTGAGCCATTCGACGGCTACATCCTCGACTGGAAGCTGCGCGGCGGCACCACCGTCCTGCCACTCATCGCGATGATCCGCGAGGAAACCAACCACGGCGCCATCGCCTTGGTCAGCGGCAAGTTCCGCGACTCCACCCTCAACACCCAAGAGGTGGCGGTGGCCTCGAACGACTACAACTTCCGGACCTTCGAGAAGCCGGTGCAGCTCGAATTCATCGTTGCCGCGCTCGCTCGCGATGGGTTAGCACCCGCTCGAAGCGCGATGTCTCGATCGGTTTCTCCATGACCTGGTCAAAAGGCCACGGCTCGAGCGGTCGTTCGGGCGCAGCCGCGCTCATGGCGACCAGATAGGCGTTCTGGTTCGGGCCTTCGAGACGCCGCGTCTCCATCGCCAGCTCGATCCCGCCCTTTACAGGCATGTCCAGGTCGATGAGCACCGTGTAGTAGGGGGCCGCCGCGAGATAGTTGGCGGCGGCCGCCGCCGAGTCAGCCACATCGCACCGGTAGCCCAGGCGCATGGCCAGGCCGTGGATCGAAGCGCGGATGTCGCCTTGGTCTTCCACGATGAGCACCGCGTCCATGGCGTCCGAGTGCCCATGCACCGCGTCCGGATCCTCGATGAGTGCCGGCACCCTCACGGTGACCCTGGTGCCCTGCCCTTCCTTGCTGTCGATCTCGACGCTCCCGCCCAGATGCTTGACCACGGTGCGCACGATGGTGAGCCCAATGCCGGCACTTTCGTCGGCCTTGCCTGGCGCGCCAACACGCTCGAAGGGCTCGAACGCCGTTGCCAGGCGGGCCGAGGGGATGCCGGGCCCCGTGTCCGTGACGTGAAAGACCAACTGGCCCGAGCCCAGCGGCGCAGGTTCGAGTTCGAGGGCCACGTGGCCGCGCTCCGTGTACTTGATCGCGTTGCTCACGAGGTTGGCCAGGACCTGGCTGATGCGCAGGACATCCGCCATCGCAAAGATCGGCTCCCTGGGCATCAACAGCTTGAACACGAGCCCCTTGTCGCGCGCGCGCTCACCCGCCACATCGGCAACGTCGTCCATGAGCGCACGCGCCTCGAACGACTCGGGCCGGATCTCCAGCTTGCCGKCTTCGCCTCGGGCCAGCGTCAGCAGGTCCCGCAACTGCACGCCGAGCACCATCGACGAGCGCCGGATGCGCGCAATGGCCTGCTCGCGCTCCGCGGGTGGAATCGCCATGCCGAGCAGGTCGACCGAGGACAGGATGGCCTGCAAGGGCGAGCGAAGCTCGTGGCTCACCATGCTCAGGAACTGGGTCTTGGCCCGAACGGCCGCCTCCATCTCTGCCTTGGCGGTCTGCTCGGCTTCGAGCGCCGACAGCCGCTGCTGGGCTACCGTCCGGTAAGCACGCCGCTCGCGCAGAATGGAGAGGAGCCAGATGCAACCACCGACGCCCAACAAGGCCGCCGCGAGCAAGGCCATATTGCGTGCGTGCGTCATCCTGCGCAGCACCTCATCGTCGCTTGTCGTTTCCTTGGAGCGGGCAGCCTCGACCCAGTCCTGGATCACAGGCTCGAACTCGCTGAAGCGGCTCAGAAGGGCTCGCGCCGCAGCGGCATCGAAATCCGGCGCATGCACGCGGGCGACGACCTCCTGATCAAAACGCGTGAGTTGCTCGGCCATGGCGTCGTAGCCGTCGATGGTTCGCAACGCATCGTTGACCTTCGACGGCGCCAGCAATCGATCGGCCGCTGAGGCCAGCACCGACGCGACGCGGTCAAGGGTCTCGGGCCGGACGGCTTCGCCGGCTGCCGCGGCACGCAACTCTTCCCTCGCCCTGCCAAAGGCCTTTTCATACTGCGTCGCGGACCAGTAGAAACCTTCCATGGGGCGGTTGCCCGGCCAGCGGGACGCGCCCGGCCAGAACAACAGCAACGCTGTGACGCTGAAGATCGCGGGAAGCAGTCCGATGGCCGCCTTGAAGCGCCAGCCCTTGAACCAGGTCGACATACGCTCACTGAACATGGATGCCGCAGACCTGCCAGGTGAACTTCTCCGTCCCAGTTGGGGTGTCGAGCATCGATGCGTACTGGTCGCGCGGGTACACCAGGAACAGCGGCCCGAATTTGCGCTTCGAGAGGTGCTCGCCGTTCTGCGAGTGCGCGAGAATGATGCCGTACCGGTCCATGTCGCTCCAGGGAATCGTGATCGAGTAGTCGTCCAGTGCAAACAACCGTATGGATTTTCCCCGGACTTTGGCCAGCGCCAGGACGTCGCTCAGAAGCGGGCCTTCGAAGCGGCTTCGCGGCGTCCACTCGGTGGCCGTGGTGATCGTGTGGGTTGGAAGGGCCAGCAGTTGGGATTCTGATAAAGCAATTTCACCCGGCTGCTCCCCGGCGGGCAGCGACTCCGACCGGATCATCAGAAAGGTGTCGGGCGAACACCGGGCGGCGCGCGCGGGCGTGGGTGCGACAAACTCCAGCCCCATCACGAGGGACGTCAGCACAATCAGGTCACGCGCTTTCATGTTCCAACCCTCCTGCGGATGCGAGAGATTCGATTTATCGAGGTGCGACAGAGGACTTGGACATCCGCACCTCTAGCGATGCACTCTGAGCGTGTCCGCGCGCGGTGTTGTCGGCGGCGTGTGCATCCGGATTTGAGCCGCCAGCTTGACATGCGCCGACCGGTCGATTTTGGCCTTCAGCACAACAGATTCCAAGCGCCCATCCCGCAACTCCAAGGCGGCAAACTTCTTCGGCTCCCGACTCATTGCCGTGGCAAGCTTCGACGCATCATCCGTGAACAGCGTGATGTCGTTCCGGGGTCGAGAGATCGCTACGTAGAAGACCGCGCGGTTGCTGGTCAGACTCTTGGTGTTCGCATCCACCAGCACGCGGCTCCTGGTCAGGCCCTGCGCCGAATGGATCGTGCTCGCGTAGCCATGCTGCAGGTGCATGGGTCGGCTGCGATCGATTCGGATGTGCGGCATTGCTGTGCCACCTCGAGCGCTGCGCTGCAGGATCACGTGGCCCTGTTCCACCGCACCGACCTGGTAGCGCTCGCCATTGGCGACGCCCAGCGCCTTGTCGTTGGCCGTCACGCGAACCCAATCGCCCGGCGCGAGGTCAACGGTCTCTTTCTCATAGAGGCGCAACATGGAACTGTGCGCGGGATCGAAGGTCACCCGTTGGCCTCCTTCGCGCTCGACCGTCAGGGTGTTGCGCTTGATGTCGTGACCCACGACCGTGAGCTGCTCGCCCTGCACCAGCCCCCGGGAGTAGGTGCGCTGCAGCACCACGATTTGCCCGGCGTCGTAGCTTTGCGCGGACCGCAATTCGGCGCGCGTCATGTCCACGTTGTTCAGGACCTCCACCGGCTGCCCGTTCGGCAGCGACAAGCCCTCGCGCACGAGCGCATTGATCGCGCGCCGTGCATCGTTCGTTCCGGCCACGATGAGCGTCTCGCTGCGCTCGGCCTCTGGCAATTGCACATAAGCTTCGGCAAGCCGCGCATGGCGGTGCGCGTCCTGCCGGACCTCCACGATGGTGTGGTTAAGCACTGCGACGGCCCGCGGCACTTCGTCGTTCGCGGCGTGGACCACGGCGGCGCGGATCGCCGCGTTCTTCTGGCGCTGGATCTCGGTGAGGAACGCCTTCTTCATGCCGGCATCCTGAAGTTGCTCGAAGGGCTTGCCCGCCTCCACGGCGTGCGTCTGCTTGCGGTCGCCACTGAGGACGAGCCGCGCATCCTGCTTCTCGATGATCGACATGAGCTGCTCGAGTTGGTGCGCCGGCACGACGCCGGCTTCATCCAGGAACACGATGCTGTGTCGATCCAGCGTGCGCTGCTGGGAGGTGCGGGCCAGGAAGGAGGCGAGCGTCTGTGATTCCATGCCAAGCGACGCCAGCGCCTCGTTCTGCGACGCATACGGCGCGAGGCCGATCACGCGATAACCGTGCCTGCCGGAGAGCCGGCACGTCTGCGCCTTGATGCCCGCCACCGCCTTGCTCAGCATGTGGCTCTTGCCGGTCCCGGCCAGGCCCTGGATGCCGACGAAGCGGTCGCGCGCCGTCAGCACCATCGCCACGGCGTCGCGCTGGCCCGCGTTGAGGCCGCTGGTAGCCAGCATGCTGGCGACGCTTTCGCTCGACGCGACGGGCGCCACCGCGCCTCGCCCTGCCTTCTCGATGCCGAGGATGCGAATCTCGCTGCGCTTCGCCTCCGGCGTTGCGAATCGGGCCTCCGCCGCCACGAGGGCGCCACGTTGGATCGCCAAATCGACAGAGGCTTCGGCCTGCGCCTGGGTCTGGCGGCGCGCGGCCATGGTCAGGGCGATCCAGGACGAGCGCGTGAGCTTCTCGAAGTCGTCGTGCCCCTTGAACCGGGCAGCGTTGGGATCCCTGGCCAACTCGCTGGCGCTGATGTTCAGGGAGCGGGCGGTCTGGTAGAGGGGCAGTTCCGGCAGCAGGCGTCCATCGGTCTTGGCCTGGTCGAGCGCGTCCTCCACTGCCGTGGTGGTGGTTCGCGTCGCCGCACGCCCGTAGGCCACCTCCAGCAGTTCCGCCCGAGAAAAGATGCCCTGCCGCTCCGCGAGATGAGCGATCGCGAAGGCGATCGCTTCATCCGCGGCCTGGTGGCCGCGGCTCTTTCCGGTCAGTTTTTTGCCAATGGCCTCACCGGCCCTTGCCACCTGATGGCGCACTGCATGCACCATCCCCCTCTGCGCGTCGAGATCCACGCCTGCCTCTCTCGCCGTCTGCAGCCAGTGCGCACGCAGCCAGGCCCGATCGCTCTCGGTCTTCTTCTGTCTCGTCGCCAGCGTGATGATCTGTTTTTGCGCCGTGGTCGCACTGCCGCRGTCCTGCCCTCGCGCGGCAAGCATTTTCTCGATCTCCCGACTGCGCTGGCTGAAATGCTGGATCGCCGCATCCGGGATGTGCGCCAACTCCCACCCGCCCTTGCGCGTTTCCCGAAGGTCGAAGCCGAGGGCCTTGAGTTCGGTCGCGAGCGTCGCGCGGTAGAACGCGCCGACCACCTTGACGTTCTTGAGCAGGTCCTCGTTCGACAGCGCCCGCCATTCGCCGTCGGAGCGGCGGGTCAGGTTCATCACGATCGCGTGGGTGTGCAACTGCGGATCTTGCGCGCGCGAGAGCTCGTGACGAAAGGTGGCAGTGACGAGGTTCCCCGTGCGCTCCCGGAAGGACAGACCGCCTTGCTTCTTGCGTGTCGCGGCGAACTCCTGCATCAGCTCCAGGCTCTTCTTCACCGCGGCGTCATGGGCCGCAACGATTCGCTGATCACCTTTCACAAGCGCTTGGATGCTGACCGATTTCGGCGCGCTGAAGGTGAAGTCGATGCCCTTGCGATCCTTGCTGCCCTTGGTCTGGCTCAGGCGCATGCGCTTGCCGCTGGGGAGTTGTCCGTCGAGCAGATTCTGGAAAGTTTCGCGGTCAATGGTCTGCGCGCCATCCAGGCCCAGATGGATGACGCTCTGCCCCACCCACTCGCCGCGGTGTCCCTCCTTGCCATAGTAGTCGTCCGAAGTCTCGAAGTAGTGCGCGGCGCCCGCGGCGCTGGTGACGAACTTGAAGGACAACATGGGCAGCCTCCCGCGTCAGGACGAATGCACAGTGGCAGCCATGGCAGCAGCACCCGGCGAAGCCAGCGCCGACGCCATGCCGTGGGGGGCCGTGAACAGCAGGTTGCGCTCGCAAGGCCGGTCGTGGAAGCCGTCCGCCATGATCATGGGCGCGACCACAACCGGACGGGTCTTGTACTTCATCGTCACGCGCGCGATCGGATAGTTGCCGGCGAGCTTCACGTAGCCGGTCAGGTTCGGCAGCAGGTGAAACTCGGCCGGCGAGACGAGGCGTTCGGTGTCCTGCCGGTGCGAGAGCGTCCCCTTGCCGCCGACGGAGCCGACGGACACGCTGGGGGCGCGCCGCAGCACCGTGTGCTCGCCCAGCCCGCGCGAGAACTCCTCGGCCGTGTACGTGTCGAGTTCCCCGATGCCGCACAGGAACGCGCTGCGAAAGCAATTGCGCAAGGTCAGCGCGTCATCCTTGCCGTAGGTGTCGTTGAGCTGCGCCAATGACTGGACACCCGGCATGATGCGAAGGCCCTTCTTGCGACCCTTGGTCGCCGCATCGATGATGTAGTTGAGCTTTTCGAGCGAGTCGAGCTCGTCGCAGACCAGATGCATGCGACGGCCCGGCTCCTCGGGCATCGAGAGCACGCTGGCGCAGGTCACATCGACCCAGCACGAGATCAGCGGCTTGAGCGCCTGCAGCATGTCCTCGCGCCAGGTGATCCAGAGGCTGCCCTGACCGCGGTCGAGCCAGTCGCGGAAGGAGAAGTCGCCGGAGGGCAGGTACTTGTGCGGGGTGATGTACTGCGTCAGCACCGTGCGGATGCTGGCCAGCGTGTCCGGCGCGCCGTGGAAGCAGCCCGCCGCGGGCGTGCCGGCCAGGAGTGCCTTGAGGTCGTCGTTGCTGGCCGTCGTGAGCCAGTGCACCAGCCGCTCGGTCGTTCCCGCGCCTTGGCGCAGCAACACCGTCAGCGTCTCGCTGACGATGGTGCGCCCCATGCTGTTCCAGGTTTCCTGCTCGGTGGACGGACTGCGCGGGATCAGGCTGATCGCGTACTGCTCGCAGTCGAAGCTCGTGCGGATCTCGTTGAAGATGCTCCAGCCCTGGCTGCGCTTGTCGAACGGGTTGAGGATGACGTCGCCGGGCCTGTAGAAGTAGCGCATGGAGGCGCCATCCGGGTCGACGCAGACGATGCGGTCGCCGCGCGCGACCGCACTCTCGATATAGTCGCTGATGCAGACGCTCTTGCCCGTGCCGGTCGATCCGCCGACGAAGAACTGGGTGTTCTCGACCTCTTTCGGGATCGGGATGCCCGCGAAGAGCAACTGGCCCTTGCCCCTGCGGGTCTGCGACGCCAGCACCTTCTGTCCGACCATCTTGGGACCGCGCAGCCGCGTCACGAAGACCGAGCCGCCAAAGTGATTGACGTAGCGCCTTGCGCACACCGCGAATGTGAGGACACCCAACACGAGGCCGAGGACCGGACCGATCCAGAGCACGGGCAGGAAAGGCGTTTCCTTCGCCGCGTACCAGAGACCCTTTGCAAACAGCGCTGCCGGCAGCCGGTAGTACAGCGCGACGTTGGCGATCCACCCGGCCACGGTCGCCGCGAGCACCCCCAGCGCCAGCCAGGAGCGCAGGGTGTTGTCGGGCGTGCGATGGTTGACGAACACGCGAACCTCATCGTCCCTTGAGGTAGCGCTCGATCGCGCCGACGTCCAGCGCCTGGTCCGCCTGCGCCCGGATGCTGTCGCCCACCGATTTGCGCACCATGACGTACAGGCCGCACAGGATGCTTAACAGCATCTCGGGATCGGTGCGGCCATCGTCGCCGCCGCGCAGGCGTTCGATGTTGCTGCCGATCCGCTCGAGGTCGACGCGGATCTCCTGCAGCACGCCGACGTTGAGTTGGAGCGCTTCGAAGTAAACCTGTTTGATGTGCGAACTCAAGCCCGACACGCCGGAGGCTGCATGCGCACGCGCAAGCACCTGGGCCTCCTCATCATTGAACTTGATCGACACGATGCTGGCCACGGTCATACCTCCTCAGCCAGCAACCATGCGGGCTTGCGGCCGCGAGGTCGTACCCGGCCTGCGACAGGTCATACCCAAGTTTCGAGGCTGCATGCGGGTTTGCGGGCACCTCGTAGGTGCGTATGGTGTATCGACCCTAGGCGAGTCGGCGGGCCCCTTGCCGTCCGCCAAAACACAGGCCTGGCCATGAGGAACAGGTCGGACGAGCCGAAGGATCGGCCGAGAGCGTGCCAGCAGGCCGAAGGCTGACTGCATTCGAACTGCACCCAGGCGGCAGCCTTTGTGCGCTGCTTGTGCATCCTCAGTGCACCCAAAGTGCCTCACTTGTGCATCCCTCATTTGCTTCTCCAATAGAGACAACACGAATTTGATGATCCACAATGTACCCCTTGAAGCAACGATTGAACAAGTCAAATGCAAGAGCCGGACGTTTTGCAGCGCATAGGGGAGCGGGCCGGTGCGCTGGTGGCCCAGAACCTGCGAAGTGCCTCGGTCGTGCTCAGCCACCTGCGCGAGCTCATCGTGGAGGCGCACGACATCGGTCACAGCCACAAGGCCATCCACGCCTCGCTCGCAGCCGCAGGGCTTCGAGCGAGCTGGAACACCTACAAGTCTTGCCTGGCGCGCATGAAGAAGGCGACGCGCGCCGTGCCGTCCTCTTCTTCCCCCTCCTCTTCGTCTTTCTCTTCCACTGCCACTGCCACTGCCACTGCCACTGCCACAGTCACCGCCACCAGCGCACGGAGCCCGGATGCTTCGATGCGGCCCGGCGCTGCGGTTGCGGACGAAGCCACACCGCTGCAGTCGGATCTGGCCCCCACGTATCCCAGCGCCTCGGCCACACGCGTCCTGGACGCGTTGATCGAGGCCCGCAAGGTCGCGTCGCGCGACTACGCACAGATCGCACGCGACCTCCACCGCCAGCAGCAACGCGAGCCATCGCGCAAGGACCGCCCATGAAAATCTGTGTCCTGAACCTGTCCGGCAACGTCGGCAAGAGCACCCTGGCGGTGCACCTGCTCGGCGCCTTTGCGCCGGGCGGCAAGATCGTCAGCGTCGAATCGATCAATGCGTCGAGTGCCAGCGACGTGGACACCCTGAACGTCGAGGAACTCGCCGCCAATCGCTTTCGCGAGATCTTCCGGGAGATCATGTTCAACGACGATGTCATCGTCGATGTGGGCGCCTCGAACGTCGGGCCCTTCATGGACGAGATGGGACGCTTCAAGAGTTCGGTGGGCGAGTTCGACATGGTGCTCGTGCCGACCGTTCCGGCGGACAAGCAGCAGCGCGACACCGTCACCACCATCGATTGGCTGTCCAGGCTCGGCGTGGATCCGGCGAAGGTGCGCGTGGTCTTCAACCAGTACGCGAGCCACGGGCTCGAACCCGTGAAGATGGCCTATGCGCTCGTGGCCGGCTATGCCGCCACGGAGGGCAGGGACAAGGCGGTGTTCGAGCCGCACGCGGTCATTGCGGCCAACGAGGTCTTCGAGCTCGCGAAGGCGAGCCGAAAGACCATCGCCGAACTGGCGCAGGACCCGACCGACTGGCGGGCCGCGCGCGGCGAGGCGAAGCGAGCCGGGGACCTGGCCGCGCTGGAGCGCGCCATGGCCGGCCAGATGACGCACGACCTGGCGGTCACCGCCCAGCAAAACCTGGAGGATGTGCACGCCCTGCTCTTTCCACCATCGGCGCAGTCAGCGGTGAATGTCGTCGCGATGGCCAAGCCGCGCCGCGCATGAACCCGGCCAGCGCGCAGCATGCGGCGTTGCGCATCCTGCTGGAGGATGTCGATCCGCTGCTCGAGCGCGCCGAGGCAGCGGCGCAGACGCTGACGAAGGTGCACGAGGAACTGACGGCCGATCTGACGACGTTGGGCGCGCTGGTCCAGCAGTCGCTCGACGCGCAGCCGCTGTTGCTGGAGACGGGCCGCAAGCTCGGCGCCTCGGCCTCGCGGATCGAGGCCGCGATGCACGGTCGCCCGCTTCCGGCGGCGGCCGGCGCCGCCCGCCCTGGCGTTCCGATTTGGGTCGCCTGCACCCTTAGCGCAGCGCTGACGGCGGCGTTGGTCACGGGCACGATCTGGTTCGGGATGCGCGATGTGCGGGAGCAGGCGCGCGTCGGCCGCGCGCTGATGTCGGCATGGCCGTCGCTCGACGCGGCCACGCGCGCCAAGGTGCACGAGCTGATCGGGAAATCATGAGAAGGCCGGCGACATTTCCCTCGCCGGCCCTGTGGACGTCCCGGGATGGCTGATCAGTCGTCGGACTCTGGGTCTTCAAAGCCGACGGGGTTCGCACCACGTGCGCGCAGCGGCGCGGGCAACCAGCGCAAGCCTTCGAGTTGGGTCGCGCAGTAGGCGATCGCTTCGGGCTTCTTCATTCCGGCCACGGCCTTCGTGGCGTCGGTGCCTGTCGCTTCCCTCACCGCTTCCAGCGCCTTGGCCTTGCTCACGCTTCCGAGGTAGTTCGTTGGAGTCGCCACCCACCAGTCGGCCATGTCGATGCCGAGGGCCTCGGCGATGGCATCGCTCTGGTCGCGGGAGCGCTCACGGCCCGCCACCGCGTCGATACTGCGTGCGGTGCAGTAGGCCAGCAGGTCGAGCAGCGTGTCGCGGTCCTGGCCGAGCAACCAGCCGAACAACGCCTGCGGGTTGCCGGGGAGCCGGTCGCCCCACGCCGTCTCGGCCTGCCCGAGGATCGCGCCCGCGGGAGAGGTCTCGTAGCCGGTCGCGTTCTGCGCGAGAGCGTGGTCGCTGGTCAGGTGCACGTGCACCTTCACCACATCGTTGCCCCGGCTGTACTGGCCGAAGACGGTCTCGGCCATCCGGTGCACGACCGTGACCAGTGCCACGTGCGGGTTCTGCGTCAGCGCGGCCTGCAGGGCCGCGGTGCGGTGCGCGGTCAGGTCGCGCATGAGCTTCTCGCTGAACTCGGGACGCCTCTTCATGTTCCCTTTTCCCTCGCTGGCGTCGGCTTCTCGCTCATCGCCGCTCCCGCCTGCGCCCGTCCCCGCCGTCCGGTCCTCGGGCCGGATCAGGCCACGATGGACGGCCACCCGCCCCGCGGGGTCGATGCGCACCAGCGCACCGGTGCGTGCCATCTGTTCGGGCGTCCAGGCCTGCAGGGCCGCACGGGCGGCGTCGAGCTTGTCGTCCAGGGCATCCAAAGCACCGGACAGGCGCTGTTCCTCGACCTCGTAGGCGTCGGCACCGGGATCGCCTTCTTCCTCGTTGCGCGCATAGGCCTCGGCCAGACGGTCGCGCTCGGCCTGCATCGACTGGATGGCCTGTGTTTCCGCCGGTGTCGGCTCGCGCTCGGCCTGCGCCTCGCTCCCGTAGCGGCGCACCGCGAGGCTGTCGCCCTCGGTGAGGCAGTCCACCCATCCCCAGCCTTCGGCGCGCACTTCCTCGGCCAGGGCGCGCAGCTTCTCCATCGCGAGGGTCTGCAGCAGCACCGAGTCGTCCAGATAGACGCTCCCCGCATCGTCGCCATCGGCAAAGAGATCGCGGCGCACCGCACCGCCCCGGGCTTCGTAGGCGTCGATGCCCACGAAGCGCGCGAGCCGGCTGTCGCCCGCGCAGGACTGCTCGGTCAGCATGCGCCGAATCGTCCATGCATCGCGGTCGTAGGCCGGCAGGCCATCCCAGACGGCTTCCTGCGCCGCGTGGTCCTCGGTCAGCGCGAGCGCCTGCAACGGGTCCTGCTCGATCTCGTCGGCGCGGTACATCGCGAGGAAGCGCGGGGCCAGACGTGCGAGCTTCAGGCGGCGCTCGACCGTCAGCACGCTCACCCCGAAGCGGCCCGCGACCTGCCCGACCGTGAGGCCTGCCTCCACCAGCTTGCGGAAGGCTTCCATCTCGTCGGCGGGATGCATGGCTTCGCGACCGGAGTTCTCCGCCAGCGACACCTCGGCGGCGCGGGCGTCGTCGTAGAGCTTGCATTCCACGGGCTGCGAGGCGCTCCACTTGCCCTCGGCGACGAGTTGGTGCATGGCGCGCAGGCGGCGGCCACCGGCCACCACGGCGAAGCCCCCCTCCRCCTGCGCGACCACCGCGAGCCGCTGCAGCAGTCCCTGCGACTCGATGAGCGCGGCAAGTTCGGCAATGCCGTCCTCGTTAAACACCCGGCGCACGTTGGCCTCGCTGAGCACCAACTGGTCCAGCGGCACCAGCACGTCGCGGGTGGCGGGCGCGATCACCGCGACTCGGGCGGCGGTCGCCTTCCCGGAAGCCTTCGGCTGGGTAGCCTTGCTGGGCCTTGCGGCCCCGTTGAGTTTGCGTGGCGTCTTGCCTCCGGCAGCGACCTGGGTCTCGATAACAGCAGTCATTTCCGTTTCCTTTGCAATTGAAATTGAAGAGATGCCGGGCTTCTAGATCTCGAGCCCTTCGATGAAGGGTTGGGGTTCGCATCGGCCTCCTGCCCGGAGCTGGCCGCCGTTCTCCTGAGTCTTTCGCCCGGTGAACGACAGCGACGGCTCGGACGCGGGAGCAAGGGGGAAGGTTTGTAAAGCGCAGCTTTATGAAGACCCCCTTGCAGGCGCAGCCGGTCCCGCGGCCGCGCCGGCGCAGAGTCACCGGACAAAGCGAAAGAGCACAGGTGAACGGCAGCACCGACCGAGGCCGATGCGCGCCCCAACCGCCGCGCGGCGAGCGCCTCTACCTGCCGCAGGCAGGTCTGGCAAGAGGAGGTTCAAGGGACGTCAGTCCCGCGCGCCAGGGATGCGCAAGGCTGGCCAGCAGGCCAGTCCCCGCGAGGGGATGAGCGCGAAGGCGCGAACCTGGAGCAGCCCGACAGCGGCAAAGCCGGTGGGGCGCCCTGCCACTTCAGGGCGTCGGACCCAGGCGTCCCCCGCGCCATGGAAGCATCGTGACGGCGCACAGTCCGATGATTTGCTGCCGCATGACGACGAGATCGCCGAGTGCGCCCACCCGATGGCCAGGGCGCAAGGCATTGAACGGACTGACGTTCTGCCCATGATGCTCACCAAGGCCGTACGAAAACCGCTTGCTTTTGAACTTCTGCAGTCTTCACCGTTTGGAACTGAACCGCGCAGCGGTCAGCGGCGGCGATGGCGCGATGTGCCACCAGGGCTGAAACCGGTTTTCCGCCGTCCTTGACCCACCGCTCCCGTCGCCCTGCCGATGGGCGCCGCGCGAGGGGTCTGGCGGCGGCCGTGATCGGGGCGTGAACAGCCGTTCTGGGCCGTTGATGCCGTTCGAGTTCGCGCCCCTCGACTCCGCTGAGCAGTCGAGAGCAGACGTTCACGTTGTGCTCTCCTGCCGGCGCAGTCGGCTGCGGATTCAACCTGACCCGTATCGATCAGGACCTCGCCGCGTCCGACCGTGGGGTCACTTTCCGAACGGCAGCACCAGCGTCGCAAACACCGCGTAGCCCGAGACCCGGTTCTGCGCCCAGAACTCGTAGTAGGCGCGCAAGTTGGCATACGCCGGCAGGCCCCCAAATTTGAATGCGTACCCGACTTCCGGTCCGATGGCGGCGACCCGAGACTTGAAC
>NZ_JBFUCI010000149.1:0-13698 GCF_056405335.1 Variovorax sp. P1_H12_2 | reverse complement strand
CCATGTAGTGGCCCGGCTCGCTGCCCGTGGCACGGCTGCCGATGTAGCCGTAGTTGTAGGTGTTGCCGTCGATCAACTGCACCGAGTAGTAGCGCCGCTTGTCCACTGCCGGCACCGAGACCACCATCGGCTCCGCGCGCAAGTCCAGCCAGACAAACGAGTACGGGGTATCGCTGTTGGGCGTGATGATGGCCGTGTCTTGGTAGGTGTAGACGCGAGCCTCGTTCTTGATCTGGTTGAACGGCGCCTTGAATTGCGGGCCGCCCTTGTCCACGGCATATTCATACATCACGGCATAGTTCATGACCAGCGGCAGCCCGTAGATGAAGGCCTCCTCCGCGATGGTCTTGGTCTCGGCGATGCTGGGCGCGGCGATGCCCTTGGCAGCGTCCGCTCTCGCGGCCTGGGCCACGGGGTCGTTCTTGCTGGCGCAGCCCGCAATCAAAGCCACCGCGGCAGTGGCAATCGCTGCCCACCTCGCGAGTGAAGGAAAGTCCGCTTTCATGTTTGCCCTTCTGTCTTGAAGATCGTGATCCGTGCACCGTTGCAGCGGCCCGCGCGATGATGACAGCAGCCTCGATGGGTTGACAACTGCCCTAAAGGGCAGTGTCGATGCCCCTTGAACCTGGGTATCGCCTGCCGGTTCGGTCCGTTGAGGCACGCCAGGCGCTTATCTGCCACTTGACGCGCAGTCCGGCTGCGGGCTCCGCGACTTTCGGCCGGCCAATGCACATCGTTCGGATCAGCGTCGTCGGGAAGCACCTGTGACTCGAACAGTCCGAAGGCATGGTGCGTGTGCACGTCGGGGTCGGCGGCGAGCAGGATCGTCCTCCGGGCCGGAGGCCCTCTGCGCGATGGATCTGGCTGATCACCGGTGTGAGCTCGGGTGATTCAGGTACTGGCGATGCGCGCGCGGACTGACTATGCTGGCAGTAGCGCTGACGCCGCCTGGCTCCAGCGCGGGCTTCACGAAAGGAGTGTGCGCCATGGAACACCCGCTCGACAGTCAATCTCTCCCGCCGTCAATGGAGGCGCCCGCCGTGCGCCGGGTTGGCGCGATGCGGCCCTTCGCCTGGCTGCGCTTGGGCGCACGCGATCTGGCGTTCCTGCCAGGCTTGAGCCTCGGCATCGGTGTGCTGGTTGCGTTTGCAGGCCTGGCCCTGACAACCGCGACCTGGGAGGCCACCTACCTTGCGCCAACTCTGCTCGGCGGCTTTTTGCTGGTGGCACCCTTCGTCGCGATGCCCCTGTACGCACTGTCGCGCCAGCGGGAGCAGTCCGCCGCGCCGGACTCCGCATTGGCTCTTCTCGCGTGGCGCGGCAACGCCGGCTCGATTGCGCTGTTCGGATTGGTGCTCACGCTGGCGTACTTCGCCTGGGAGCGCCTGGCAGCGATCGTCTTCGCATTGTTCTTCACCGAGCAAGTGCGGCACGCGGCGCACCTGCCCGCGGCGCTGCTGCTGTCAGGCCAGCCGGTCGGTCTTGTGGTTGCCTTCTTCGCGGTTGGCGCCGCGGTGGCAGCGCTTGTCTTCGCGCTCGGCGTCATCAGCGTGCCGCTGTTGGTGGATCGCCCCGTGGACGTGATCACCGCCGCCCTGACCAGCCTGCACTGCTGCGCCCGCAATCCCGTGGCCATGCTGCTGTGGGCTGCGTTGATCGCAATGCTGACGGCCCTCGGATTTGCGACGTTCATGCTCGGGCTCATCGTCATCTTCCCGTGGCTGGCACACGGGAGCTGGCACGCCTATCGCGAGATGGTGGACGGGTGATCCTGCGCGGGCACCGTTGACGAGGGTCGCATGCGCGGCCACCATAGCGAAACCTCGCCAAAGCCCAACCAGGCGGCGGCTCGGTTGGAGAAGCCTGGCCAGCTCTGGAATGAGGGGGGGGCAAGGGCGCCGTTCAGAACTTTCAAGGGGGTCTCATGGCTGAGAGCGACAAGGTGTTCGCGGGCTCGATCCCGAAGTTCTACGACACGCTGATGGTCCCCCTGATCTTCGAGGCCTATGCCGCCGACCTGGCGGAGCTTGTCGCTGCCTCCTCGCCCGGCTCGGTGCTTGAAACGGCGGCCGGCAGCGGCGTGGTCACGCGGGCGCTGGCGCCCAAACTCGGCGCCGCCGCGAGCTACGTGGTGACCGACCTCAACCAGCCCATGCTCGACTATGCCGCCAGCCGGCAAGGGTCCGACAGCCGAATCGAATGGCGGCAGGCGGACGCGCTCGACCTGCCGTTCGAAGATGCCTCGTTCGACGTCGTTTGCTGCCAGTTCGGCGCGATGTTCTTCCCCAACCGGGTCGCCGGCTACGCCGAGGCGCGTCGCGTGCTGAGGCCAGGCGGGCGCTTTGTCTTCAATGTCTGGGACCGCATCGAAGAGAACGCCTTTGCCGACGACGTCACCCACGCCGTCGCCGCGGTGTTTCCGCACGACCCTCCGCGATTCCTCGCCCGCACGCCGCACGGCTATCACGACATCGCACTGATCCGCGAGGAATTGCGCCGCGCAGGCTTCGCCGACATCGAGGTCGAGACGCGCGAGAAGCTGAGTCGCGCGCCCTCGGCACGCGACGTCGCCACTGCCTATTGCCAGGGAACGCCGCTGCGCAACGAAATCGAGGCCCGCGATGCCGGCCTGCTTCAACTCGCTACGGACCGCGCGACGCAGGCGATCGCCACCCGCCGTGGCGAAGGCCCGGTGGCCGGCAAGATTCAGGCGCATGTGATCGTGGCGGCGGGATAGCGGAGGCCGAAATTCCCCCGCGCCGGGGCTGGGCATCCGCAGCCCCTTCGACCACACGCCATCACTCGAGCGTGATGTTGCGCTCGCGGATCACCTTGCCCCAGCTGCTGCGGTCGCGCTCGATGTACTGGTTGAGCTCGGCGTCGGTGCGCGGCGACTGCACCAGCAGCGACTGCGCCTCGACCAGGCTGCGGAACTGGGCGCCCTGCATCACCTTGTGGATGGCCGACTGCAGTGAAGCCGACACCCCGGCAGGCGTGGCCGCCGGCACGGCCACACCGAACCAGGTGGCGGCATGGAAGCCGGGGAAGCCGGCCTCGGCCACGGTGGGGACCTCGGGCAAGGACTTCACCCGCTCGCCGGCCGTGACCGCCAGCGCGCGCAGCTTGCCGGCGCGGATGTGCGGCAGCGAGGTGCTGACCACGTCGATCATCAACTGCGTGTCGTTGCCCAGCAGCGCGGCCAGCGCAGGCGCGGAGCCGTTGTAGGGCACATGCACCAGATCGATCTGCAGCTCGCTCTTGAGCATCTCGCTGGCGAGCTGCAGCGGGTTGCCCAGCCCGACCGAGCCGTAGTTGAGGCGCCCGGGGTTGGCCTTGGCATAGGCCTGGAACTCCTTGAGCGTACGCGCCGGCGCGCTGTCGTTGGTGACCACCACGAGCGGCGCTTCCACCGCCACGGCCAGCACGCGGTAGTCCTTCTGCGGCACGTAGCTCATCTTCTTGTAGAGCTGCGGGTTGAGCACCATGCTGGCGCTGCTGGCCAGCAGCAGCGTGTAGCCGTCGGCCGGCGCGCGCGCCACGGCGCTGGCCGCCACCATGGTGTTGGCGCCGGGCTTGTTGTCGACCACCACGGCCTGGCCGATTTCCTTGGCCAACCCGGTGGCGAGCGCGCGCCCGACGATGTCGGCCGAGCCGCCCGGGGTGTAGGGCACGACGAGCTTCAGAGCGCGGTCGGGGAAATCGGCGCGTGCCGAAGCGGCCAGGCCCGCGAGCAGGGTCAGCGAGAGCGCGATGCCGCGCAGGAGAATCTTCTTCATGTCTCTTCCAGTCTTTCTTCTTGAGGTGTCGGGAGGGGTCTAGACGCGGCGCGTCTGGCCCTGCCAGTGCCGGTCGCGCAACCGGCGCTTGGCGATCTTTCCGTTGTCGTCACGCGGCAGCGGCGCCATGTCGATGCTGCGCGGCACCTTGAACGACGACAGACCGGCTTGCAGCCATTCACGCAACGCCGCGGGCTGCAGCTCGGTGCCAGGCACGGCCTCGACCACGGCATGCAGCCGCTCGCCATACTCGGCGTCGGGCACGCCGAACACCGCGCAGTCGGCCACGCCGRGAAACGCAAGCAGCCGGTGCTCGATCTCGGCCGGGTAGATGTTCACGCCGCCGGAGATCACCATGTCCGACGCACGATCGCAAACGTAGAGGTAGCCGTCGGCGTCCAGGTAGCCCATGTCGCCGAGGCTGATCAGGCCGTCGCGCTCGATGGCCTTTCGTGCGGCGTCGTTGTGGCGGTAGCTGAAGTCGGGGTACGCGGGCTGGCGCACGTAGATGAGGCCGATCTCGCCCGCAGGCAGCGCCGCGCCCTGCTCGTCGAGGATGCGCACCTGCGCGTCGAGCACCGGGCGGCCCGCGCTGCCCGGGCGCGCCAGCGCCTCGGGAGCGCTGATGGAGGTGATCATGCCGGCCTCGCTCGAGGCGTAGGTCTCGTGGATCACCGGGCCGAACCACTCGATCATGGCGCGCTTCACGTCGGGCGCGCAGGGCGCGCCGGTCGAGGCCACGAAGCGCAGCGACGACAGGTCGTAGCGCGCGCGCACCTCGGGCGGCAGGCGCAGCAGCCGCACGTACATGATGGGCACGAGGTAGACGGTGTCGATGCGGTGGCGCTCGATGGCGGCGAGCAGTGCCTCGGCGTCGAAGCGGGCCATCAGCACCACGCGCTCGGCCAGCAGCAGCGCGTTCTGAAGAAACAGGCTCGGGGCGCTGTGGTACAGCGGCGCAGGCAGCAGCGCGCGGCAGCCGGCGCGCAGGCCGAGGGTCTGTTCGACCACCTCGCGGATGCGCGCCTGGCGCATCTCGAGCTCGGCGACCGGGATCGGATGGCGCACCACGCCCTTGGGCCGCCCCGTGGTGCCCGAGGTGTAGGCCATGTGGCCGCGCGGCGAGACCGCCGGGCCGTCGTATGGCGCCTGCGCGGCAAGCCAGCTTTCGTAGGGCCGGGCACCGGGCGTGCGCGCCTCGCCGACGGCCAGCAGCGCCATGCCCTCGGGCACCGCGCGCGCCACCGCGTCGAGCAGGTCGCCGTGGGCCAGCAGAGCGCGCGCGCCGCTGTCGCGCAGCAGCATGCCAACCTCGTCGGGCGTGAAGTGCCAGTTGATCGGGCAGAAGTAGATGCCGGCCTGGCGGCAGGCGTGCACCACGTCGCACTGCGTCTCGTCGTTGCGCAGCAGCACGGCCAGCACGTCGCCTTCGCGCAGGCCCAGGCGCAGCAGGCCGCCGGCCAGGCGCGCGCCGCGCGCCAGCTGCGCGTCGGCATCGAGCACGCGGCCTTCGAAATGGAACTCGGATGTCACGGGCATCATCATGCGGCGCCGCGCTGCGCCTTGTCGGACGCGTTCAGGGCCTGGATCTTCTCGCGCGCGGCCAGCCAGTCGGCGTCGCCCCATTCCTGGTACTGGGTGAAATAGGCGCCGTTGGCGAGCGCGTCGGCGCCGTCGAGGGTGATGGTCTGGCCGTTGATCCAGCTGTTCTGCGGCGCCAGCAGGAAGGCGGCCAGCCGGCCGATGTCGCTGCCTTCGCCGAGGCGGCGCGTGGGGTTCTGCCTGGCCATGGCGTTCTCCTGGCTGTCGACCGGGCGCAGGCGGCCCGAGGCGCCGGCGGTCGGGATCACGCCGGGCGCAATGGCGTTGAGCCGGATGCCCTTGGGGCCCCACTCCACCGCCAGCGACTTGGTCATGGCGTCGATGCCGGCCTTCGACATGGCCGAGGGCACCACGAAGGGCGCGCCGGTGGCGACCCAGGTCACCACGATCGACAGCACGCTGCCACCTCGGCCGGCGGCAATCCAGCGCTTGCCCGCGGCCTGCGTGGCATAGAAGGTGCCGCGGAAGACGATGTCGGAAATGGCGTGGAAGCCGTTGGGCGACAGGTCTTCGGTGCGGCTGATGAAGTTGCCGGCGGCGTTGTTGACCAGGCTGTCGAGCGGGCCGTGGCGGGTCCAGATGGTTTCCATCATGTCGTCGACCGCCTGCGGCGAGCGGATGTCGAGCACGTGCGTGCCGACGGTGATGCCGAAGCGCGTGCGCAACCCCTGCGCGGCCTCGTCGAGCACGCTCGCGCGACGGCC
This sequence comes from Variovorax sp. P1_H12_2, assembly GCF_056405335.1. NCBI lineage: Bacteria > Pseudomonadati > Pseudomonadota > Betaproteobacteria > Burkholderiales > Comamonadaceae > Variovorax > Variovorax sp. P1_H12_2. Next base: position 7,616 of record NZ_JBFUCI010000149.1, on the reverse strand, counting down.
GCACAGATGCAGTTCGGCGCCCAGCGCGGCCAGTTGCTCGGCCATTGCGAAGCCGAGGCCGGTGCCGCCGCCCGTGACGAGCACGCGCTGGCCGGCGAACAGGCCATCCTTGAATATGTTGTCTGTCGTCTCCATGGGGTCTTTCGGGGAATCTGGTGGCCTCGATCTTTATCGTTCACCTCGATTCGTACAATTCCCCAACAACGACTCACTCTGTATCACTGGCGTTGACAATCCGATGGACTTGGACCTGAACCTGATCCGCACACTGGTGGACATCGTGGACGCCGGCAACCTGAGCGAGGCCGCCCGCCGGCGCGACGTCACGCGCTCGCAGATCAGCAAGGAACTCAAGAGCCTGGAGCGGCAGGTCGGCGCGACGCTGCTGCGCCGCACGACGCGCCGACTGGCGCCCACCGAGCAGGGACACACGCTGTACGAGCACGGGCTGCGCATGCTGGCCGAGGTGGAGTCGGCGCGTGCCGCCATTGACCGCTTGGGGCAGTCGGTGCGCGGACATGTGCGCATCAGCATCCCGACCGGGCTTGGCGAGTTTTTCGTGGGGCCCAGCCTGCTGGAATTCCAGCGCGCGCACCCGGAGGTGTCGCTGCGGGTGCTGTTTTCGAACCGGGTGTTCGACCTGATCGGCGCCGAGATCGACATCGCACTGCGCATCACGTCCGAGCCGCCGCTGGACCAGGTGGCGCGGCGCATCTGCGCGATCCGCTGGGGGCTCTATGCGGCGCCTTCGTATCTCGCCGCACGCGCGGCCATCGCCGAGCCGGAAGACCTGGCCGCCTGCGTCGTGCTTTACGTGCCGGGGCCGGAAAGGCACTTCATGATGCCGATGCACCGCGGTACGCAGCGGCGCGAACTGCGGCTGAAGCTGAACCTGCAGACCGAGCACTTCCCCTATCTGCGCAGCGCGGTGCTGGCGGGCACGGGCATCGGCCTGCTGCCGCGCTACGCGATGACGGACGACGTGCGCGCCGGACGCGCCGTGCCGGTGCTGCCGCAGTGGGAGCCCGAAGGGCTGGGCAATGCGCTCTACATCCTGAGCATGCCCGACCGCCATCCGTCGCACGCGGCAGCGGCGGTGATGGACTACCTGCGCGAAGTGCTGGCGTCGATGGACGACGGCGGCGCGCCGGCGGCGACGCCGCCATCTGGCGCGCAGCGGTGACGGGCCCGTTGTTCAACAGGTGCAACTGCATGTCTGCGCCCCGGCTGATCCAGGCCCAAGCCTGATTCGCAGCGAGAAGCCCGGGACTTCCTGCGCGGGCCGGACAAGCCCGGCCCGCCGACTTCCGAAGACCCCACAGAAATCAGGCCACTCGACGGCCTTGTGCCTTCGGCGCGGGCAGAATCCGCGCGGTCCATCGCCGCGCCCCGGCCCCCATGAACACGCCGTCCGAACCACTCAGAGCTCGACCCGCACGCGGGTGGCAGGGTCACGCGTGGTTGCCTTGCGGGCTCCTGCTCGCGACCTTGCTGCCGCTGGTCGCCCTCGGCCACGACGGCCGGCGCGTCGGCCAGCTCATGGTTCTTGCGCTGCCGGTGGCGGTGTGGCTTGTGTGGCCCGTGCAGAGCACGTGGGCGCACCGGCTGCGCGCCGCCGTCGCGTGGCTCTGGATGATGGCGTTCGCGCTGGACGGCGTCGCCCGCGCCTATCTGCTCGACGCCTACCAGGCCGCGCCCGACGGCGCGATGGTCCTCGGCGCCGTGGCCAACACCACCGCACGCGAGAGCGGCGAGTACCTGTCGATGCACTGGCGTGCGATGGCGATCGGCTCGGCGCTGCTCGCGGCCGCCGGCCTCGTGCTCGGCGCGTGCGTGCGCCGGGGTGCCCGGCGGCCGTCGCGGACGCGCTGGCAGACGCCCCTGGTCTGGGTGCTGGTCGCGGCCGCCACCCTGGCCTACGCGAGCAAGCCGTGGCGCAGATTGCATCCGTTCATGTTCTGGCCGAAATGGACGCAGTCCGTCCAGGCCCTGCGCGCGGGCTGGGTCGACCAGCAACAGATGCGCGAGCTCGCACTCGGCCGCGCCAAGGCCGCGGCACCGGTCGTGGTGCGGGACGGCCCCGCGACGGTCATGCTGGTCATCACCGACAGCATCAACCGGGACAACATGGCGCTCTACGGGTACGGCCGGGCGACGACCCCGCGCCTGCTGGACCACAAGGCGCAGTTGAACGACGAGATGCTGGTGCTGGGCAACGCCTGGTCGGTCGACGCGAGCACGTTGCCCGCCCTCAGGAACCTGTTCAGCTTCGGCCGGCCCGAGGCCGAGAGCCCGCCCCACGTCCTGGCGCTGGCACGGGCCGCCGGCTACAAGACCTGGTGGATCAGCAACCACGACGATGTCGCGATCGAGCAGACCCATGCGCGGCTCGCCGACGTGGTGGACATGGTCAACCGCACGCCCGGAAGGGCCAGCGCCTCGCTCGACGGAGAAATCCTGGATTGCGTCCAGGAGGCCCTGCAGGATTCGGCCTCGCGCAAGCTGATCGTGGTGCACCTCATGGGCGCCCATCCTCACTATCGCCTGAGGTTTCCGAGCGGCGCCAATCCCTTCGATGACGACGTCGACGCCGTCGAAACGAAGCTGGCGAAGGATGGCCGCTCTGCCTGGGTACGCCGCTTCCGGCAGGAGTACGACGCCGCCCTGCTGTATCACGACTTCGTGGTGTCCGAACTGCTTCAGATGACACGGGCCGTTGAGGACAAGGCGGAATACCGGGCGTGGATGTACGTGTCCGACCACGGCCAGGAAGTCGGCCATGGGAGCGACCGTGCCGGCCACAGCCCGTCGACCGCGTCGGGCTATCGCATCCCGACGATCATCTGGCGCAATCGGCAGCCCCCGCACCCGCGACCGGGCATCGCCGCACAGCCCTTCCGCTCGGACTGGACCGGCTGGGTGCTCGCGGACCTGCTCGACATCCGCTGGACCGGCAACGAACCGAGCCGGAACATCCTGCGCGACGACTACGTCTGGCGGGCTCCCGCACTTCCGGTGACGGTGCCCTCGTTCACGCGATAGAACTAGCCCGCCAGGCCCGCATACACGTTCTGCACGTCGTCGTTCGCATCGATGGCCGCCAGGAAGGCCTCGACTTCCTCCAGTTGTGCTGCGCTCAGGCTCGCAGGATCGATCGGGTTCTTGGGCTTGTATCCCAGCTTCGCGGACACGACCTGGAAACCCTGGGCCGGCAGTGCGCGGCTCACCAGGTCGAGATCGGCGGGGTCGGTCAGGAAGGTCGCCGTGCCGGCTTCCTCGCCGCGTTCGAAGTCCTGGGCGCCCGCCTCGATGGCGGCCAGTTCGGGATCGGCACCGGCCACCGTCGCCTCACCTTCGATCATGCCCAGATGGTCGAAGTCCCAGGCCACCGAGCCGGAGGCGCCCAGTTGCCCCTTGCGGAACAGCACCCGCATCTCCGGGGCGGTGCGGTTCACGTTGTCGGTCAGGCATTCGACCATCACGGGCACCCGGTGCGGCGCGAAGCCCTCATAGATCACGTGCTCGAAATGCACCGCCTCGCCCGTGAGGCCGGCGCCTTTCTTGATGGCCCGTTCCAGGGTGTCCTTGGGCATCGAGACCTTGCGGGCCTGCTCGACCACCAGCCGCAGGCGCGCGTTCGACGCCGGGTCGGCGCCGCTGCGCGCGGCGATCATGATTTCCTTGGCCAGCTTGCCGAACAGCCTGCCCTTGGCGTTGGCCGCCAGGTCCTTGTGCTTGGCTTTCCATTGCGCGCCCATATCTGATGTTCCTTCAAGTTTCGGCGTTACCGCCGGTACGGAATTCTGCCGCACGCCCAGGCGCGCGGCTGGATGCGTCCGCTAGACCTGCGCCGGCCACTGCGGCGGATCGCTCCCCGGCGGCACCGAGGGCCGCGTCCACCCTGCCGGCGTCCGCGACAACTGCGCGCTGTGCCGCAGGGCGCACAGCGCGCCGAAACCCGAGGCCGAGGTCTCGAGGTACGGCGTCCGGTCGGGCGGCGCGATCTTCAGTCCGGCCTCCACCCGGCCCAGCCCGCGCAGCCATTGCCCGGTCTGCGCCAGCGAGACCTGCACCTGCCAGCTGCCGCCCTCGCGCCGCTGGCGCCACAGCGCGGCCGCCGCGCCCATCGCGATCAGGTAGCCGGTCGCCTCGTCGAGGATCTGCATCGGCAGCGGCCTGGGCTTGCCGTCGCCGGCCGCTTCGCCCTCGGCCCGGTTGAAGCCCATCGCGGTCTGCACCAGCGAATCGAAGCCGCGGCGCTGGGCCCAGGGGCCGATCGTTCCATAGGCCGACAGCGAGACGTGGACGATGCCCGGTCGCATGCGGGCCGCCTGGGCGGGACCGAAGCCCAGCGCCGCGATGCCGCCGGGCCGGTAGCCCTGGACGAACACGTGCGCTTGCGCAATCAGCCCGGCCAGCGCTTCTCGCCCGGACTCGGTCCGCAGGTCGATCTGCGCCGACAGCTTGCCGCGGCTGGTGTCGGCGATCGCCTCGATGTTGGGCAGGTGCGGCGAATTGACCAGCATCACGTCCGCCCCATAGGCTGCGAGCGCCTTCCCGCCCACGGGGCCGGCGAGGATGCGCGTGAGGTCGAGCACGCGCACACCGGACAGCGGCCGCGCGCCATCGGGCAGAGGCGGCAGCGCGATCGGCGGCGCATCGCCGATCCGCTCGATCGTCAACAGGGGTTGCGCCTGCAGCGCCCTGCCCTGGGGCGTCGCATCCCATTCGTCGAAACGCCGCAGCGCCGTGGCGACCAGGCCGTGGGCGGCGGCCGCATCCTCGAAGTCGCGCGACTTCCAGGCCCGCATCGCGGCCTCGGCATCGGTGCGCTGCGCGAGCTTCGGGTCCAGCCCCAGCAGCCGCAGCGCACCTTCCCGGTGGTGGGCGAAATTGGCGTGGATCCTCACCCATCCGTCCGCCGCGCGGTAAAGGCCCGAAAACGGATCCCACAGGTCCGGCACCCGGCCGTCGATGCTGAACCAGCCGGTGCACTCGAGCGCCGCATGCCGCATGTCGACGCCGACCTGCTGGCGCGGCGCGCCCCGCGCATGGCCCAGCTCGCAGGCGGCCAGCGCGGCGGCGGCGATGGTGCTCTGCGCCGCCGCACCGACCGCGAAGGACGACGGCAGCACCGGGTCGGCCCCGGCGAGCTGTGCGAATGCCAAGGCCTCGGGCGGCAGCCCCGCAGCCTGCCAGAGGGCCTTCAATGCTTCAGTCGCATCCATGTCATGCACTCCCAAATGAAAAAGGCAGGGCACGTTCGCACGGCCCTGCCCTTGGTGCGCTACGTCGCGCGTGCCGTCACCGGATCAGCTTGGCGCCGGTCTTGGACTGCAGCGTCTCGAAGCTCACGCCGGGCGCCAGCTCGATGACCTTGAGGCCTGCGGGCACCACGTCCATCACGGCCAGGTCGGTGATGATGCGGTCGACCACGCCCACGCCGGTGAGCGGCAGCGTGCAGTGCTCGAGGATCTTGAGGTCCTCGGTGCCGTCCTTCTTTTTCGCGACGTGCTCCATCAGGATGATCACGCGCTTGACGCCGGCCACCAGGTCCATCGCGCCGCCCATGCCCTTGACCATCTTGCCCGGGATCATCCAGTTGGCGAGATCGCCCTTGCTGCTGACCTGCATGGCGCCGAGGATCGACAGGTTGATCTTGCCGCCGCGGATCATCGCGAAGCTGTCGTGGCTGCCGAAGATGGCCGAGCCCGGCAGGGTCGTCACGGTCTGCTTGCCGGCGTTGATCAGGTCGGCGTCGACCTGGTCCTCGGTCGGGAACGGGCCGATGCCCAGCATGCCGTTCTCGCTCTGCAGCCAGACTTCCTTGTCGCCGACGAAGTTGGCGACCAAGGTCGGAATGCCGATGCCGAGATTGACGTAGAAGCCGTCTTCGAGTTCTTGCGCCGCGCGTGCGGCCATCTGGTCCTGGGTCCAGGGCATCTCAGGCTCCTTTGGTGGTGTTCTTGACGGGCGTGGGCACTTCGCTGCCCACGGCGGCCTGCGCGATCGCGGCCTGCGCCTGGACCTTGGCGGCGACCGCGTCGACCGGCGCCTCGGCGCTCACGGTGCGCTTCTCGATCCGCTTCTCGGGCGTGGCGTTGAGCACGATGCGGTGCACGTAGATGCCCGGCAGGTGGATGTCGTCGGGCGCGAGTTCGCCGACCTCGACGATCTTCTCGACTTCGACGATGCAGATCTTGCCGGCCATCGCAGCGGCCGGATTGAAGTTGCGGGCCGTCAGCCGGAAACGCAGGTTGCCGGACTTGTCGGCCACGTCGGCCTTGACCAGCGCCACGTCGGGCACCAGCGAGCGCTCCATCACGTAGGTCTCGCCGTCGAACTCGCGCAGCTCCTTGCCCTCGGCGACCTGGGTGCCGACGCCGGTCTTGGTGAAGAAGGCCGGGATGCCGGCCCCGCCGGCGCGCAGCTTTTCCGCCAACGTGCCCTGGGGCGTGAATTCGAGTTCGAGTTCGCCCGCCAGGTACTGGCGCTCGAACTCCTTGTTCTCGCCCACGTAGCTCGCGACCATCTTCTTGATCTGGCGCGTGCCGAGCAGCCTGCCGAGACCGAAGCCGTCGACGCCGGCGTTGTTCGAGATGCAGGTCAGGTTCTTGACGCCCGAATCGTGCAGCGCGTCGATCAGCGCCTCGGGAATGCCGCAGAGGCCGAAGCCGCCGACGGCGAGGGTCTGGCCGTCGGCCACGACGCCCTTGAGCGCCGCGTCGGCGGAAGGATAGATCTTGTTCGCCATGGTTCCTCGCTGGGTGATGGTTGAAATCCGAGCAGAGACGATACTACGTACTGGCATACGTAGTATTTCGTAATGGACACCCCCGACGCGCCCCTCGCCGCCATCGACTACCGGCTTGCCTTCGAGCAGGCGCCGGTGGGCATGGTGCTGTCGCGGCATCGCATCATCGTCGACTGCAACACGCGCCTGTGCGAGATGTTCGGTGCCACGCGCGGCGCGCTGGTCGGCCAGTCGTTTCGCGTCCTGTACCCGAGCGTCGCCGAATTCGAGCGCATCGGCAAGCGCATGGAGCCGATCCTGAACGCCAGCGGCCGCTACGCCGACAACCGGATGATGAAAAGGCTGGGCGACCTGCACGGCGCTTTTGCAGGCGAGACCTTCTGGTGCCACGTGAGCGGCCAGGCGCTCAACCGCGAGGCGCCGCACGAGGCCGGCATCTGGGTGTTCGAGGACCTGGGTTCGCGCCGGGCGGCCAAGGCCGACCTGACGCCGCGCGAGCGCGAGGTCGCGGCCCAGGTGATGAAGGGGCTGACCTCGAAGGAAATCGGCCGCGCGCTGGCCATCAGCCACCGCACGGTCGAGATCCACCGCGCCCGCCTGATGCGCAAGTACGCGGCGGCGACCACGGCCGAACTGGTGCAGAAACTGATCGCCGGATAGAGTCCATACGCACCCGATGAACCCTTACCACGACCCCGGCAAGCCCCATCACCGCCCGCGCGGCTTCCAGAACAACTACCTCGACTTCCAGCCCAAGAGCCTGTCCGAGCTGTTGCGCTGGCGCCGCGAGGCCGCGCGCCAGCAGCTGCCGCCGCCGCCGCTGGCCCCGACGCCGAGGGTCGCGCCCGAGCTGGCCTGGCTG
>NZ_JBFUCI010000148.1:0-13702 GCF_056405335.1 Variovorax sp. P1_H12_2 | reverse complement strand
GGCTGTAGGCCTTCTTGACGCCACCCGCTTCGTGCCGGAGACCTCGTTGCGTCCGGCTATCCAGCCATTCGACCAGGTCCTCGATGCCTTCGCCGGACGGTGCCGAGACCTTCCGCACGGGCGGCGGCGACGCCTGGCCACGGCGCAGCGCGAGCATCGCCAGCAGGTCGGACTCGGTCTTGCGGGCATCCGGCAGATCGGCCTTGGTGACCACGAAGACGTCGGCGATTTCCAGCACGCCAGCCTTGATGGCCTGCACGTCGTCGCCGAGTCCCGGGGGGCACACCACGACCCGGGTGTCCGCGTAGCGGGTGATCTCCACCTCGGACTGCCCGGCGCCCACGGTCTCCACGATGACGACGTCGAAGCCGGCTGCATCGAACAGGTCGATGACGTCGCCTGCCGCCACGGCGAGCCCGCCCAGGTGGCCGCGCGACGCCAGTGAGCGGATGAAGACCCCGGCGTCGGACTGGCGATCGCCCATGCGGATGCGGTCACCCAGAACCGCGCCGCCAGTGAACGGGCTGGAGGGGTCGACGGCGGCGACCGCCACCGTCCGGCCGCGTTCGCGCAGCCCCCGGATCAGCGCCGAGACCAGGGTCGACTTGCCGCCGCCCGGCGGGCCCGTGACGCCGATCACATGGGCCCGGCCCTGGCGTCCCGCAACGGCCTGGCGGACCGCGTAGGCCGTCTCGCTGCCATTTTCAAGGGCGCTGATCGCCCGTCCGATCGACCTTCGATCGCCCGCCAATGCCGTCTGGATGAATGCGCTGCTCGCCATGCTCAGACCAGGGTGAGCGGCTGGCCGAAGCCCAACTGCTCGCGCAGCGTGCCGCAGATCTCGCCGTGCGTGGCTCCGACTTCCGCCGCCGCCACCACATGCTCGAACACGTTGGTCTTGCGCGACTCCGTCGACCGCGCCAGCGCAGTCAGGGCCTTGCGGACCTCGCTGTTGGCGCGGGTCTTCTTGAACTCCGCCAGTTGCGACAGGTAGCCGGCCATCCGGGCCGGGTCCGGATACTCCAGCGTGGGGTACGACGCCGGGTCTTCCTCGATCTGGTAGGCGTTGACGCCGACGATGGTCTGCTCGCCCGCATCGATCTTCTTCTGGAAGGCCAGCGCCGAGTCGCCGATCATCTGCTGGATGATGCCCTTCTCGACCGCCTGGTACATCCCGCCGGCTTCGTCGACCATGGCGATGATCCCGTCGATCTTGCGCTCCATGTCGTCGGTGAGCGATTCGACGTAGTAGGACCCGCCCAGGGGATCGATCACATCGGTCAGGTAGGCCTCTTCGCGCAGGATGTTCTGCGTGGCGACCGCGATCCGTGCGGCTTCCGCGATCGGCGTGGAGAAGACCTCGTCGTAGCTGTCCGTATGGAGCGACTGCAGGCCGCCAAAGATGCCGGCCATCGCCTGCGTCGTGACCCGTGCGATGTTGTTGAGGGGCTGCTGGCGCGTCAGGTCCACGCCAGAGGTCTGGCCGTGGAACTTGAAACGCCAGGAGCGCGGGTCCTTGGCGCCGAAGCGTTCCTTGCACAGACGGGCCCAGACGCGCCGGCCGGCCCTGAACTTCGCGACTTCCTCGAACAGGCTGATCGAGATGTCGAAGAAGAAGGTGAAGCGAGGGAGGAACTGATCCGGATCCATCCCGGCGGCGATGCAGTCCTCGGCGTACTGGATGCCCGAGCACAGGGTGAAAGCCATGGCTTCCGCGGGGGTCGCGCCCGCCTGCTGCATGTGCTGCCCGACGATCGAGAGGGGGTTCCAGCCCGGCACCTGCTTGTTGCAGAACTCGATGTGGTCCACCACGACCCGGCGCGCGCCTTGCAGCGCGAGGCGGAAGAACATGTGGTTGGCGACGAAGTGGGAGATGCAGTCGCTCTGGTTCGAGGTTCCCGTGATGCGGGTCCACGGCACCCCGCGACGCTTGGCCACGGCAAGTTCGAAGGCCAGCAGGGTGAAGGGGGAGGGGTCGTTCATCGCCGTCGACAGCCGGTCGACCGGGACGCCGTCGAGCGCGGTCTCCATGTCCTGGACGTGGTTGATGACCGTGCCGCACGTGCCCAGAAGTTCGGCAGGCACTTCGTCGGCGTCGTAGCCCCGGAACACCGAGTTGCAGGGAATCAGGGAGAGGGCGGAGGCGCCAAGGTCCAGGATCTCCTTCACGCGGCGGTTGTAGTCCTCGGGCACGCCCAGACCGATGAGTTGCCGCTGGGACCAGCTTCGGCCCCGGTACATCGTCGGATAGATGCCCCGGGTGAAGGGGTACTGGCCCGGATAGCCGAGCGATGGCTCGTAGGCCTGGCCTGACCAGTCCGCCGGCGTGTACAGCGGCTTGATGCCGATGCCGGAGCGGTTGAAGGTCGTCGCGTCACCCTGGACGCCCTGGGCGAACTCGTTCTTCCAGCGCCGATGGCTTTCGGAAGACGGCGACTCCTTGATGTTCGTGACGGTGGCGTTCATGCGGACTCTCCTTGCATCTGGCGACGTTTGGCGGTGAGTGCGATGACATCGGTCACCACATCGTCGAGCGCCGTTCCCGGATGGAAGACACGGGCGACGCCGGCTTCCAGCAGCATGGCCTCGTCCTTGGCGGGGACGATGCCGCCGACGATCACCTGGACATCGGACATGCCGGCTTCCCTCAGCGCAGTCATCAGCTTGGGGACGATCAGGTGGTCCGTGGCGAGGGACGAGACGCCGAGCACGTCGGCGTCTTCCTCGACCGCGAGTTTCACGACGGTGGCGATCTCCTGCCACGGCGGGGTGTAGATCACCTCCATGCCCGCGTCGCGCAAGCAGGCTGCGATCACGCGGCTGCCCCTGTCATGACCGTCGAACCCGATCTTGGTGACGATCACCCTAGGTGGGCGTGCTGTCATCTTGCGTCTCCTTAATGAGCCCCACGAATTTCCTTGCCAGTACGCGTGGGGAGTCGCGTCCCTGGGGGTTGAACCAGAGCGCGGCCCAGTTCAGCGCGCCGATCAGCATCAGCCGCAGGGCCCGTCGGTCTGCTCTGGGTGTGAGCGGAAGCTGCGCGACTGCGTCGCGGAACGAGTCTTCGTAGCTCTCGCGAAGTTCTCTCAGCCGCTCGGCCGCGCCCGGAATGTCGTCCGGCAGGACGCGAATGAGCACGTGGGCGTAGTCGCTGTCTCGAAGCACCGTTTCCAGGTGCGCCCGGCAGAGCGCCTCGAGTCGCAACCACGGGTCGGACTCCTTCTGCACGGCTTCGGCGGCAGCAATCTCCAGCTCCTTGACCCCCGCGCTGTAGACCGCGACCAGCAGCTCTTCCTTGGAGGAGAAGTGGTAGTACACCGAGCCGGGAAGCATGCTGGCCGCCACGGCGATGTCCCGCATCGACGTGGCGGCATAGCCGCGGCTGGCGAACTGTCGCGCCGCCGAATCCAGGAGCTCCGGCAATCGGTTGTCCGAGCGTGGGGCGCGGCTGGTCTTTCGTTGGGCTGACATAAAAAAACAATCGTTCGTTTGGTATATTGTTTGTCGCGCCCATCCTCCCGTCAACACTTTCGAACTAGGGAATCCACCATGGGGCAGCGTCTGGCTCCGATTGCGATGTGCCCGAAGTGCACCGGCGCGGGCGATCCAATGAGGCCGATCCCGGCCAGTGCCGGACCTCCTGCACCTCTCGACAACCGCCGCAAGCTTGAACCGGCGGCCGCCTTGAAGGCCATCGAACCACCCGTTCGACCTCCTTGGGCTCCAGCGTCAGCGACGGGGTCACGCTCCGTGGGGCAGGAATGCCGAGATCGTCGATCGTCGTGCGGACAACGACGATGTCCCCGTGAAGCGCTGTAAGACACCACGGACAAGAACGTGATTTCGTAGGACCCATTGACGCATCGAAACAGCCATCGGGTCGCTGCGCCGCGCGCGGGCTCCTACACCGGGTGCAGGCCAACCGACATACCTTGCTCGCACAAGCAATCAGGAGTACCCATCATGCCGCTCGCCATGCCCCAGCCCGACTTCGAGCCCGCCCTGCGGCTTCATCTCAGCGCGTTTCATGCTCGCCTGGAGGTCGATCCGGGTCGCTTCATTGGCCCCGGTGATGGAGACGAAGACGACGTTCCGGTCGAAGACACGCAAGACACGCGCCCCGCGAGTCACCTGCTCATCGTCCACGGAGATCGCCGATAGACAAGCCCCCAAAGCGAACTTGGGGGGCGCCTTTGACTTCCTTAGGAGAGGCACATGAACCCATCTGCCACCTCGCCGTGGAACCCCGCACCTGCCGACGAAGACCTCGTCGAGCAGGCCCGTCCCGGGTACGGCATTCCGTCGCAGGATCCGAGGCCCGCGGCGCAGTTTCCTCTGAAGCCCGAAGAAGCACAGCGCGAGGCGAATTCGGTGCTTGTGGGTGGCGGCGTGATTGCCGGTGCGGCCGCGGGTGCCGCCATCGGCGTCGCGATGGCCGGCGCGGTCGGTGTGGTGGTAGGCGTTGCGCTGGGAGGCGTTGCCGGCGCACTGGGTGCGGCGATCGCCCGCCCTCTGACGAGCAGGTCCAGCTCTGACTGAACTGAAGCACGATGGCCGTTGCTGTGGGCTCCGGGCTATCGAAGGAGGATCAGCTCGGGCACAGCATCGGAGCCTGCCCACACGATGGCGTTCTGTTGGTAGCGATCCCCCAGATCGCGCGCCGCGTCTCGACTGATGCCGAGGACTGCAACGCTCTCTTCGCCAGGCCAGCTGCTTGCAGGGTCCCCATCTCTGGTAACGCCGGGCAACAGCGCGAAGCCCAACGCGTGGACATCAACGCACAGCGCAGTCATCGCGACCGCGTTGTCCGCATCGCGCAAGACAACTCCCAACGGGTTCGAAGCGGTCAGGAATGCGCAGCTGTCCACACCCAATTCGCTGTATAGCGCAGCCAACCCGGCCGACCGCTCACCGATGCGCAGTATCACGGCAGATGCACCAGCCGGCTCGATGCAGTAGTGCGCGGCACGGTAGGAGGCGATCACCTCCTCAACGCTGGGATTCGCGTGACTGACGGACAGCAAGGACATGTGGCATTTTCCCGCTCTTCGATAGCATCATCGGACTGACGGGTTTGCGCAGTCGAGGCTCACATTCCAAGCCAAGGCGAACGGGATGGCTTACTTTTTCTCACCCGTGACAGAAAGGACCTGCGTCAGCGCTTCGTTTGCACGATGGGCAGCACCAATCCTGACGACTCGTCCAGCTGCGGCCTGCGGCCCAGCGGGCGGGACCCACAGGCGGTGCACCGATTCCCTGAACAACTTGCGTCCCGGTCAGATGCTGCTTGCGTCATGCCAATGTCATCGCACCACGATCTGATCTTGCAGTGATGGTCTACAACGCACGTTTTTCCGCCCAAAGCCTTCGCGTCATTGACGGGGAGCGATTCAATGGCTACAGCCATCTCCTGGGCTTGATACTCTCGCTCGTCGGCGGCGCCTTTCTCTGGATCAAGGCTGCGGGCACCGGGGATGCGGTGCGCGGCGCCGCTGCTGCGATCTTCGTCCTGACCCTGGTGCTGTTGTATGCGGCGTCGACGCTCTACCATGCGTCCCAGGGCCCTGCGAAAGAGACTTGGCGGCGAGCCGATCATTGCGCCATCTACCTGATGATTGCCGGCACCTATACGCCGTTCGGCCTGGTTTCGCTTGGAGGCTGGCAGGGCGTGGCCATGGTGGGCGCGGTCTGGACCGTCGCTCTGGTCGGGGTCGGGCTCGAAGCCCGCGTCAGCGAGGGCTCGTCGCCTTCGCTGTCCAGGTACCTGGGCATGGGATGGCTGGCCGTGCTGGCCGCGGTCCCCCTCGTTGCAGCGTTGGACCGCGTCACAGTGACCTGGCTCCTGGCAGGCGCGGCGTGCTATTCGCTTGGCACGGTGTTCTACCGCAATCGCAGGGGGTGGCGCCATGCGCATGGCGCCTGGCACTTGTTCGTCATCGGCGGCTCAGCCAGTCACTACTGCGCGATCAGGTCGGTTGTCCTGTGAGGGGAGCAGGGAGGCGGGTCAGCGTTCCCGCGATGGGAATGCGGGGGAGTCGAACTTGACGGCATTCGTGTCTGCCTCCCAGGCGCAGACCTGCTGCGCGACCCAAGGCCCGTCATCCAGCGGAAGATCGTGACCCGCGGTTGGGTGCTCGACGAGCGTGGCATTCCATTGCTGGGCAAGGCGTCGCGAGCAATGCGCGTCGACCAGCCCATCGCGCTGGCTCACGAGGACCAGCAGCGGAACGGCGGGTGCCCGCGTTGGCGCGCGGTAGCGCGCCGCTGCCAGCAACTGGCGCAGGGCATTGGTGCCGGAGACCGGCCGCGCTTCGCGAATGGCAGTCCATTCATCAATGACTTCGATGGCGCAGCCCGGTTGCCGGCTCGTTAGGCGCAGGACGGCCTGCTCGCGGCGGCGGGCATCGGCGCTCAGCAGCAGGCCCAGCAGGGCGCCGTAGTTGGCCGGCCGCAGGCGCTGGTACCAGGGGCTGAAGACGCGCAGGCTGGTGTTCACCAGCACGCAGCCTTCGAGTTCGCCCGGAAACCGGTCGGCCCAGTCGACCGCGATCATGGCACCGAGAGACATCGCGAGCAGGCGATAGGGTGGCGCGACACCGAGGGCCTGAAGCTGCTGGCGGCAGCTCTCGGTGGCGGCCTCGATGCGCGTGGGGCTGGCCAGCTGCCGCAGGCGGCCGTTGCCTGGAATCTCGACGGCGAGCACTTGCGCGCCGGTCGGCAACTGCGCTTGCAGCAACTCGGGAAAGACACCCCAGTGCGCGCTTTCGCGCGTGAGGCCGCGCAACAGGACCCAGCGTTCCATCGGCTACCGCTCAGGCCCGCGCGCCGTACCACCGGGCCAGGCCGCCGGCACGGTGCCGCGCGCGCTGCGCCGGTGCCGGCATCCAGCCCTCGTGGCTGCACACCGCGCGCGTGATGAAATCGAGCCAGCCGACATGGCGCCGCAACACCCGCTGGCGCCTGTGTTCGACCACCGGGTTGAAGATGCCGCTGCGCGAGAGGAACTGGCGCGGGTTCTTGAGCACCCAGCGCCACGATCCCATCTCGAGCGTCATGGGCAGAAACACGCTGCCGGTTCGCTCCGCGGCGCCCAGGTAGAGATGGTCCCAGAGGTCGCCATGAGTGAGGTATTGCTTGCTCTGCGGCTCGACCACGTAGCGGTGGTGCGGGAGGCTGTGGTCGAGGATCTCGGTGAAGGCGTGGATCTCCGGCAGGTGCGCGATCGGGCGCCCGGTGTGGGCGAAGGGGAACCAGACCCGGTCGCTCAGGCCGAAGCCGGAATGACAGTCGACCGAGATGCAGAGCGGCCGGTCGAGCAGTTCGGCTTCGACAATGCGGCACAGGGCCGCGCTCTCGCATTCCATGCGGGCCTCCTTGGCCCCCCGGTACCAGGGCAGGGCGGCGCTGATCCGGTGCCCGCCGACAAGGTAGGGCACCCGTTCGCTGGAGTCGACGGGCGCATTGCGCATCAGGTCGACGCCCCGGGGATTGGCGCGCGTGCCCAGCCACAGCCCGCCCGGGTTGACCAACGGCACGAACACCAGCCGCGTCGTCTCGAGCATGCGCTGCAGCGACACGTCCCAGGGCAGGCGCATCACAATGCTGCGCAGGTAGGCGATCGCGACCTCGGCGCCGATGCGCTCCAGGCCGTGGACGCCGCCGAAGATGCCGACCGCCGGCGCGTCCTTTCGGCTGCTGCCCAGCAGGTAGGCGTGTACCGGGAAGCGGCGCTCGCCCGCATCGACCTCGCAAAGCAGGCGCCGCTCCATCCACGGGGCGCCGAGTTCGGTGAGCTTTTGCAGTTCCTCGAGTTCAGGGAGGTCCGTGGGCGTCACGGACGCGAGGCCCTCCAAGGCGATCACCGGTGAAAATCCATTTCGGGTCCTTTAGGGGGCGCCCCGCTTGGGGCGGCCCACCTTCAAGGGGGTCAGCGAATCGAGGGCCTCGCGAAGGGTTGCCGCCGGCAATGCCTGGAGCGCATGCAGGCCGGCGCGCAAAAGTTCGCTTTTCTTCGTCGGTCGCTTGAACATCAGGGCGCGGTGCTTCAGTCCGGCGATCAGTGCGTAGTCTTCCTGGGGCATGGTGAAGCTGTCGCGAACCAACTTTTCCTTGGGCTTGGGCGCCTTCTTGCTGCCGATGGACTTCTCGGCGGTCTTGGACGAGAGCTTCTTGGCAGCGCCGTCCGACTTCGCCGTGGGCCGGGCTTTCGGTAGCGGCTCGGGTGGGTGCTTGGCTACCTTCTTGGAGGTCGCAGCCTGGCTGACTGTCGGAGCCGCCCGTTTCGTTTGCGCCCTCCTCACTGTCTTCGAAGGCGATGTGGCCCTGGCGTTGGGCGTCGGCGTTGCCGCCTTGCGTGGCGCGCGACTCGRCGCCTTGGGCGCGTTCACCGTAGGAGCGGCGGATGGGGGCAAACCCTCCGGGGACTGCAGGGCCATCTCGGCGCGGGCAGAGGGGGCCCCTGCGTGGTCGGGTGCCGTCTGATTCGGGGCGGTATTGAAAGCTGTCATCAATGTCAATTAATGGTGTAAACGATTTATACTGTATGTCTGGCATGGAGTCACGAATTTTTGAATTGCGTCTGCGCCTGGTCTTCGGACGGAAGCTTCGATCAGTTCAAGGCCTGGCGCCGCATCGATGCCTGTGCGCACGGGCGAATCCGGTGCGGCGGCGTTGAAGCGAGCAGGGACATGCCGGAGGTGACGCCGCCGGTCTGTGAAGGCTCATCGAGGGCAACCGCTGGTGGCGCAACTGGCGCAGTTGCGCGCCATCGGGCCTAACGGCGCTTGGGTGTTGGTCAAGGAGGTGTTCGGCTGGCGGCGCTTCGCCAACCGGCGCGAGCTGGCCGGCTGCCTGGGGCTGGCGCCTACGCATTATTCCAGCGGCGACCTCACGGTCGAACCAGCCGTCCGCGTCCTCGCAGAAAGACAGCCACTGCTTCGCGCGCGGGATCTGGTCGGGCAGAGTCTGCCTACGGCGGCGCTCACCCCACTGGTCGCGGCAGGCAAGCTCGAGCGCGTCGCCCGCGTGGTGTGCCTGCTATCTGCGCCGCGCGTCCACGGCATCGGTACACAGGCGCCGTTCGAGGTCTGGGTGGGAATTCCTCGCCACTTCCCCACGCCCCCGCCTGGACCAACCAACGCTGCGCGCAGTGCGCATGTCAGGGCGCGCAGCGTTGTRCGCATTTTATACTGCACCGAGCAGAAGATGCAGTATAACTTCTGATGAATTTGTTATACTTCATAGAACAATCGGCGCAGTATAACCATGAGGCCAGCAGAGCCAATCCTCTTCGACGACCTATCGATGTCAGCGCAGACCAACTTTGCGGAGTTGGTCGAACAGGCGCAGGCCCGAATGCTCGACCGTTCGATCGCCGACTTGACGGGCTCGTTCAACAAGAAGGARATCAAAGGCATCCAATACTGGTACTGGCAGTTTCGCGACCTGGAAGGGAAAACCAAACAGGTCTACCTCGGCCCCGACGACGAGCGGCTTCGCGAGCTGATCCGATTGCGCTCAGAAGGAAAGCCCCGTGGCCATGACGGCTTGGCGAGGCTAGCGCACGCATGCACGTCGCTTGGATGCATGAACGTTTCGCATCAGCACTTCAAAGTGATCAATCGGCTCGCCGAGCACGGCTTCTTCAATGCCGGCGGCGTGCTCATCGGCACCCATGCCTTCATCGCGATGGGCAACATGCTAGGCGTCCGGTGGAACGGCGGATGGAAGACCAACGATATAGACTTCGCCCATGCGGGAAAGAACGTGTCGCTCGCACTTCCGACCAACGCCGAGGCCAACGTGCACGACGCGATCACCTCGCTCCAGATGGGACTCCTGCCCGCGAACTCGATCACCACCGGGCAGGGGGCGACCTACCTCAATGCGAAGAGCGGCGACATGCGCATCGACCTTCTGACGGTTGCGGGCCGCAGCGACAAAATCTATCGCCATGAACCGCTGAACGTGAACCTGCAGCCGCTCAAGTTCATGGAGTTCTCGCTTGAGAAGACCACGCAGACGGCGGTGATCTCCGGCGAGCACGCGCTCATCGTCAACATTCCTTCGCCATTGCGCTACGCGCTGCACAAGCTCGTGGTGATGGCCGAGCGCGAAGAGTCATTCCGCACGAAAATTGCGAAGGATGCAGGACAGGTCGCATCCATCGTTTCCTATGCCCTCGAACGATCACCGTACGCACTTCAGGAGGTGGCGGACGACATCATGGGTCGCGGTAAGGGATGGCGAAGCCGGATCGCCGAGGGCACGAAGATCCTTGCAACGTTTCACCCAGCCATCGCGGCGAACCTGAGCAGCGTCTTGAAGCTCCCTGCTCGCAAAGTAGCCAAGCCGCCGACGCTGGACGTTCAACGGGGCTGAAGCTCCAGCCGCGGGTCGGGTTGCGTTCCATCAACGGCCGCGAGAAGGCCTCTAGCGCTTCGTCATATCGTGCGCGCTCCGCTGAGTGCTCCGTGATCAAGGCGGATATAGGGAGGATGAAGGGCGCACGAATAGCGCGCGGTCGCGCCGTCGCGCCATAGCACGTCGTTGACCAGGAAAGGCTCTGGGAGCAGGACACAGCGTCTCTCGATCGGCGACGCCCAGATTGCAGCGATCGCGCAGTCCAGCGCCATCGAGGCGGTAGCGACCGGTGACACCAGATCGTTCGAGGTCATGGGGGTCACGGTGATCCTGGTCGTGGCGACGTTAACAGGGAAAGCCCACCTCGCCCGGGGACACGCTTCGGGGGCGAGACCGGACGATAATCGCGCCCACCCCATGAGACATATCGCTCGACTCGTGCGCAGCGCCAGCTTGATCGGCTACGTCGAGTTGGTGCAGTCTCTCGGCCGGGACCCCAATGCGTTCATGCGAACCGTGGGGCTGCAGGCCAAGTTCCTGGAAGACCCCGAGACGCTGATTCCGAGAGATGCCGCGCGCGAGTTGCTGGAGATCACCGCGCGTGCCACCAAGACGGAAGATCTGGCGCTGCGTCTTGCGGCCCAGCGCAAGCTCTCCGCCCTCGGGCCCATCAGCCTGGTGCTGAGGGAGGAGCCCACGCCGAGGGATGCCCTCGACACGCTGTGCCGCTACCTCAAGCTGGTGAACGCCTCGCTGATCGTCCGTGTCGAAGACACCGGCAGCCTGGTCATCATCCGGGAAGACTTGCTGCCAAGCCCCGGGCTGCAGATGCGACAGTCGGTGGAACTCTCCGTGGGCACCATGTTTCGCATGCTGGGCGATTTGATCGGATCGCATTGGCGGCCGCTTGAAGTCTGCTTCACGCATCGCCCGCCTGTGGACGTCTCCGCTCACCGGGCATTCTTCGGACGCAGCGTCAAGTTCAACCAGGAATTCAACGGCCTGGTCTGCCTGGCGACCGACTTGTCCAGACCACGCGAGCCCGGAGACCCGGTGGCGGCGGGCTTCGCGCGCAAATACCTGGAAGCGGACCTCAGGGATCGCAGCGAAAGTGTGCGGGAAACCTGCCGCCAACTCATCCTGGCATTGCTGCCTGGTGGCACCTGCACCGCGCAGGAGATTGCACGGCACCTGCGCGTCGATCGCCGCACGCTGCACCGCCGACTCGATGCGGAGGGGGTCACATTCAGCGGCTTGCTCGAACAGGTGCGGTCGGATCTGGTGAAGCGCCACTTGCGCGAGAGCGACCTGCCGCTCAGCGAGGTGGCTGAACTGCTAGGCTTCTCCAATCCCAGCAGTTTCAGTCACTGGTTCCACAATCTGTTCGGCTGCAGCGCCTCGCAATGGAGCAAACAAGCGGCTGTGATGGCGGCTCCGGGAGAATCCGGAGCAGGCAAGTGATGGGCTTCAGCCGAGGTCGCTGGCCGGTTTGCGCAGGAATCCCTGGTTGCCACCGTTGCGATTGGGCGCGAAGCCATTGGCCTGAAGCGTCTCTTCCGTCGTGTCGTAGAAGACCCCGATCTTCATGATCTCTCGTGCCTGTTTCGCTGTCGCGATGGGGCGGCCAAATTCGCCGGAGATACGCACCAACTGCTTGATCTGCTCGACGGAGCTCATCTTGCCCGTGCGGGTCTGGTTCCAAAGCACGTCCTCGATGCCGCACCGCACGTGGAGACCCAAGGCGATCCCGATCATGTTCACGGGCAGCACATTCAGCACCGAGCTTTCCACCGTGACCACCGCGCCGTCGGGCGCAGCACGCAGGAAGTTGGCCAGGTTGTAGATGTTTGCCTGATCCATGCCGCCGCTGATGGCCACCCAGTTCATCACCAGCGGCCCCTTGTAGATTCCGCGGCGAATCATCCGCTCGATCGTTTCAAAGCTGTTGATGTTGTAGCACTGAAACTCGCTCTGAATCCCGGCCGCGGTCAGGCGTCGAATGTGCTCTTCGGCCCAGCTGGGATTCGAGGGCACGATCATGTCCTTGTAGGTCGCATAGAGGTGTGGAAATCCTCGCGAAACTCCCTTGAAGTCATCTATACCGGCATGCTCCGTCACATTCATCTGCGTCGTGTTGACGGTGACAGTCACCTGGTCGGGCTTCGGATCGAGCTCGGCCAGCATATGTCGCGTGTCATCGCTGAGCCACTTGGCGGCCGAGCCATCATCTTCCGGCGCGAAGCTGATGGAGCCTCCCACTTGAATGATCATTTCCGGCACGCGGGCGCGCACCCCGGCGATCAGCTCATTGAACATGGACAGGCGCTTGCTGCCCTTGCCATCGGCTTCACGCACATGCAGATGCAGCACGGTGGCACCGGCTTCGTAGCAATCCACGGCCTTCTGGATCTGATCCTCCATCGTGACCGGGATGTCTTCCGGGAAGTCCGAGGGAATCCAGCCCGGTGCATAGGGAGCGGCGGTGATGATCAGAGGCTGCTGGTTCTCGGGGTACAGGTGGCCGTCAAGGAAGTTCATGGTGTTCTTTCCGCGTTGAAAAGTGAATATCGGGAATGTCGAAGTGGATGGAGTGACCTTGGAAAGTCAGTACGGAACGTCGCCGACGATGGCGGCGCGCTCCATCTTTCGCGGTGCGGGCCAGTAGTCGTTCACTGCATAGTGCTGAGTGCTGCGGTTGTCCCAGACGGCCACATCCCCAGGCTGCCAGGACCAGCGCACCTGGTACTCGGGAATACTGGCTCGGCTGAGCAGGTAGTTCAGCAGCAGCGATGCGCCCGGTGTCTTGTCGATGCCGTGGCGAATGTTCTCCGGCGTGTTGTGGTTGACGAAGTGCGTGGTGAAACTGCCGACATACAGAACCTTCTCGCCGGTTTCCGGATGCGTGCGCACGACCGGGTGCTCCGCCGGCGGGTTGTCCCGGTCCAGCTTGATGCGGTCTTCCTGGGACATGACGGCACCGAACGAAGGCTCGATGCTGGACTTGGCGCGAAGCTTCAGGATCTTCTGCTTGATCTCCTCCGGCAGTTCTTCATACGCCTGGACCATGTTGACCCAGATCGTGTCGCCGCCGATCTGCGGGCATTCGATGCAGCGCAGCACGGCACCCATCGAAGGGTTCTTGCGCCACAGGCCGTCGGAGTGATACGTGTTCTCGTAGCTGTGCCTCGAGTCGCTGCGATAGATGAGCGCCAATCCCGGGTATTGGGGGTCGCTGTTGAGCACCGGGTGGCTCTCCAACTTGCCGAAGCAGCGCGCAAAGGCTTGGTGGTCGGCGCGAGTGATGTCCTGGCCGCGGAAGAAAAACACCTTGTGCTTCAGC
>NZ_JBFUCI010000147.1:0-13752 GCF_056405335.1 Variovorax sp. P1_H12_2 | reverse complement strand
CGAGTAGGCCGCCACGTTTTGTAGAGTTTTAGGGTTCCAGAAAGGTTGTGATGTCAGCAGTCGGTATCCATGACGTCGCTCGATTGGCAGGCGTGTCTATCAGCACAGCGTCGCGAGCCCTCAATAGGACGGGGCGCGTCAGCAGCGCCACCATCAAGAAGGTCAGCGACGTTGCGGTAAAGCTGGGCTATCAGCCCAACGCCATCGCGCGCACCATGCGGTCGAAGCAGAGTCATGCGGTCGGCATCATCGTCAGCGATATTTCCAATCCCTTCTATGGACGCCTGGTCAAGTCGGTCGAGCGGCGACTTTCTGCACAGGGCTATGCACTGTTCGTGGCCAGTTCGAACAACGACATTGCCACTGAGGTCCAGCTGATTCGTTTTTTCAAGAGCCGCAAGGTCGACGGCATCATCCTCGGCCCGTGCCAAACGGATTCGGTTGCACACGTCATCAATGAGGTCCGAGACATCTCGACGGTGCTCTTCGACCGCGATGGTGGTCAGCAACTGAGCGCAGTCAAGGTCGACCACTATCGCGGCACCACGGAAGCGCTCGAGTACCTGATTGGGCTCGGGCACAAGCACATCGCCTTGATGACTCCCGGCAGCCAAATTCAGCCAATCCGGGACCGGGTGCAGGCCTACCAGGATTGCTTGACTGCAGCTGGACTGGCCTATGACCCAAGCATGATTTGCTTTGCCGATTCGTCGATGAATTTTCCGGCCGACCAAGCGGCTCGCATGCTGGCTCGCGAGGACCGCCCGACTGCATTTCTGTGCCTCGGTACCCGAATCCTCGCCGGCGTGCTCGCCGCCATGAGGTCGGCCAGGTTGAGCATCCCTGGCAGCGTGAGCATCGTCTCCATCGGAGACACGGAGTTCTCCGAGCTGCACAGTCCATCGATAACTGCGCTTGCATGGGACATCCACTCGCTCTCGGATGAGATTTCGACGATGCTGCTGACAAGGATGCACAACGAGGCTCCAGCGGTTCAGTCGGCGGTGGTGGATATGCGGCTCATCGAACGGGAATCGTGTGCGGCGCCCGAGGCTTGAAGAAATGGCTGTCCCGAGAACTAGAGCAACCCGAGGGCGATGAGCTTCAGGTCAGGCGACGAGTAAGGGCGCTCGCAAATAATCTTCGCGGAGCCGGGCCCGAACAGGAACGTTGCCGCCAGTCGCACCCTGAACGACCGACCAGTCGGCGGATAGGTTTTTTCTCGAACCTTGAACTCGCCCAAGTGGGTGCCGAGGAGGAAGAACTCCACGAGAACCGTGTCTCGCTCGTCGTCGGCGGCAATCGAAATTATCTCGTTGGCTTGGTCCGGAAAGGCTTGGCGCGAAGACTGAAAGTAGGCGCGAACCTGCTCCTCGCCGTCGTAGACAGCGCCGTTGCCATACATCTCGTAGCGCGGATGCTCAAACGTGTTGATGACGCCGTCCCAGTCTTGGGTGCACTCGAGCGCCATGTGGTCACGGACCGTTTTCAGGCGTGCTTGTCGAAGTTCGTCTTTCGTCATGGGTATCCTTCAAACCTTGTGGAAACGTTTGCGCAATTTTGCGCCCGACACAACATCTCGAAAGTGGGGTTTACCCTAGATACCCTGCTTTGCCATTTTCACTATGGCCATTGCTCGAGGGATACTGGTGATACGGGTTAACCCGTTGCCCCCGGATGGGCAAGAGAGCTAGCATTGCGGAATCGTTTGCGCAAAGGAATGTCATGAAGCTGAAAGACAAGGTTGCCCTCGTGACTGGGGCCGGAACATTCAAGAAGGAATTCACAGGTGTCGACCAGGTCGGCAACGGCACTGCATGCGCTTTGRCCTTCGCCCGCGAGGGCGCGCTGGTTGTCTGCACTGACCGTTCGTTGGAARCAGCTGAGCTCGCGGCGCAGCTCATCCGAGACGATGGCGGAAATGCAATCGCAATGGCGATGGACGTCACGGACTCCAAGCAGGTCGACGCAGTCGTTGCCGAGGTGGTGTCAACGCATCAGCGGGTCGACGTGCTGCACAACAACGTCGGCATCGAGATTCTGGGCGAGCTCGTCGACGTAAAGGATGACGACTGGGACAAGGTAATGGACATCAACTTGCGCGGTGCAATGGCCACTGCAAGGGCCGTCATGCCAATCATGCGCGCTCAGAGGTCCGGCTCCATCATCAACGTATCGTCAACCGCCAGCCTCAAGTGGAGCCCAATGCAGTTCCTTTCGTACAGCACTTCGAAAGCTGGCCTGAATCACATGACGCGTGTCATCGCCAGGCAGTACGCGCCCGACCAAGTCCGATGCAACTGCATCGTGCCAGGGATGATTCGGACACCGCACGCGGATGCGCTCTACAAGACGGCGGATGAGGCTGCAGCAGGACACAAGTTCCGCGACTCGCGCTGCCCTATGGGCAGGCAGGGTACGCCGTGGGAGATTGCAAAGGCAGCCCTGTTCCTGGCATCTGACGACTCGTCATACATCACCGGCATTCAACTTGTGGTGGACGGAGGCTCAAGCCTCTAGTCAAACGTGCGCCAGGAGCTCAATCCCATTCGCGGATACGGTGCCACTCGATCGGCGCCGTTGCGGACGATCGCGCATTCCCGCCACCCCATGGTTCGCAAGTTGCCGAATCAGTCGGGCTGCCTGTGCGGCTTGAATGCGCGTATCTGTCCCAATCCGAGGGAACCAAGATGATCAGCAAGAACACGATTTGTCTCTGGTACGACGGCACGCCAAGCGCGCGTTCGAAGCCATGATCGGGATGCGAAAGATCGACATCGCTGCGATCGAAGCGGCTCGGGGCGGCTGACGCTCCCGATGCCGGCCCAGGCCGCCTCGCCAAACACGCTCAGCGCGGGGCTTAGACGAGGCTCCGCGCCAGCAGATGGTCCACCAGCCGCCGCTGCGGAAACGTCAACGCCTCCTGCCGGGTGCACAAGTACATGCGCCGCGAGGCCCAGGCGTCCGACAGGTTCAGGAAGCGCAGGCCCATTTCCTTGCGGTAGGTCGCCGCGGCGCCTTCGGGCAGGATGCCGACGCCCATGCCGGCCTCGATCATCCGGCAGACCACCTCGAAGCTCTTGACCCGCACGCGCAGGCGCAGCACCTTGCGCGCCAGCAGCGCGGCGTCCTCGATGGTGCGGGTGATGGCCGAGTCGCTTTCGAGTCCCACGAAATCGAAGTCGAGCAGTTCCGCGAAGGACACCTCGCGGCTGCGGTACGGGTGCTTGCGATGCACGATGGCCACCAGCCGGTCGGTGCGGTAGGGAATGAAGTTGAGCGACGAGTCCGCGGTCTCGCCGGTGATCACGCCGACGTCGGCCTGCCGGTCGCGGATCGCCTGCACGATCCAGACGCTGCGGTGCTCCTCCACGTCGACCCGGATCTCCGGGTAGCTGCGGCGGAAGCTGGCGACGTCGTCGGGCAGGAACTGCCCCATCGCCGACGCATTCGCCTGCAGCCGCACGCGCCCCGTCGCGCCCTGCGCGTAGTCCGACAGATCGGCCCGCATCCGGTCGACGTCGCGCAGGATCAGCCGGGCGTGGACGGCCAGCGACTCTCCCGCGCCGGTCACCGTGACGCCCCTGGAGGTGCGATGAAAGAGCGTGACCCCGAACTCGCTCTCGAGCATGCCGATGCGGCGGCTGGCGGCCGACAGCACGAGGTGGTGCTCCTGCGCGGCCTTCGACAGGCTGCCGCTTTCGACAGCGCTCAGGAAGAGCGCCAGGGAATCCAGATCAGGTCTCATGACGGCCATTGTCGGAAATCAGCCCAACGGCACGCTGGCCTCCTTCAGCACGCGCAGCACGAAGTGCGACTTGCTGTGGCGGATGCCGGGGATCTTGTAGAGCTTCTCGCGCAAGAGGCGCTCGTAGTCACGCGTGTCGCGCACGGCGATGCGGATGTAGTAGTCGTAGTCGCCCGAGACCAGGTAGGCCTCCTGGATCTCGGGAATGGTGGCCAGCACGCGGCCGAATTCGTACAGCGTCTCGTCGGTGTGGCTCTCGAGCGTGAGCTGGACGATCACCGAGTCGTGGTAGCCCAGGCTCGGCGCGTCGAGGTCGACGGTGTAGCGCTTGATCACGCCCTGCGTCTCCAGCTTCTTGATCCGGGTCCAGCAACTCGTCGGCGACAGCCCGACGACGGCGCCGATCTCCTGCAGGGTCTTGCGCGAATCCTCCCGCAGCACGCGGAGGATGGCCAAGTCAATCTTGTCGGATGATTTTTCGTCTCCGACTTCCTTTTGGCGATTGGTTTTTGGGTTCATGTGGAAATGAGCCGGAATAAAGAAGCATATTCTGCCGTCAAAACGGAAGAATATTGGCATGCAAACGCTCGCCACCCCCCCTACGTCGCCCCCTCTGGACCACCCCGCGTCGCCGCCGCGCGTGCGCAACGGCGCGGTCGCGCTGCTCGAGACCCTGATCGAGTGCGGCGTCGACACGATCTTCGGCTACCCGGGCGGCGCGGCGCTGCCGCTCTATGACGCGCTGCACGGCGAGCCGCGCCTGCGCCACATCCTGGTTCGCCACGAGCAGGCGGCCGTCCATGCCGCCGAGGGCTATGCCAGGACCACCGGCCGGGTGGGCGTGGTGCTGGTCACTTCGGGCCCCGGCGTCGGCAACACCATCACCGGCCTGCTGGACGCCATGAGCGATTCGATCCCGGTGTTGTGCATCAGCGGCCAGGTGGCGACCTCCGTGATCGGCACCAACGCCTTCCAGGAAAGCGACGCGCTCGGGATGTCCCGGCCCGTGACCAAGTGGAATCACCAGACGCGCAGCGCCGACGACATCCCGGCCGTGGTCCGGCGCGCCCTCGACATCGCCGCCTCCGGGCGCCCCGGCCCCGTGCTGCTCGACGTGCCGAAGGACATCCAGCTGACGCCGCTGAATGCCGCTCGCGCCGCGCCGGCCGCGATGCGCAAGGGCCGCACGCTGGGGCTGCCGCCGCGCGGGATGCTGCAGCGTGCCGCCGATCTGCTGTCCACGGCGCGCCGGCCGATCCTGTATGGCGGCGGCGGACTGGTCAACGCCGGGCCCGGGGCCTGCGCGGCCTTCACGCGGCTGGTCGAGCGGCTCGATGCCCCGTGCACGCTGACCTTGATGGGCCTGGGCGCCTTCCCGGCGTCCGACCCGCGCTTCCTCGGCATGCTCGGCATGCACGGCGCGCTCGAGGCCAACCTGGCGATGCACGAGGCCGACCTGGTGGTCTGCGTCGGTGCCCGCTTCGACGACCGCGTGACCGGCAAGCTCGACGAGTTCTGCCCGCACGCGCGCAAGATCCATATCGACATCGATCCGAGCAGCATCAACAAGATCGTGCAGGTCGACGTGCCGATGGTCGGCGACTGCGGCGCCGTCCTCGACGTGCTGCTCACGATGCCCGAGCTGGACGGGCTCGCGCCGGAGCGTCTCGCGCCATGGTGGCGGCGCATCGATCACTGGCGCGCGCAGCGCTGCTTCGGCTTCACGCCGCGCGCCGACGTGATCCTGCCGCAGCAATTGATGACGTCGCTGCAACAGGCCATCGAGGGCCGCAACGCGATCGTCTCGACCGACGTCGGCCAGCACCAGATGTGGGCCGCGCAGTACCTGCGCTTCGAGCGGCCGGGCCGCTGGCTGACCTCGGGCGGCGCCGGCACGATGGGCTACGGCCTGCCGGCCGCGATCGGCGCGCAGATCGCGCACCCCGAAGCGCTGGTGGTGTGCGTCAGCGGCGACGCCTCGGTGCTGATGAACATCCAGGAACTGTCGACCGCCGCGCAGCACCGCACGCCGGTCAAGCTGGTGCTGTCGAACAACGGCTACATGGGGATGGTGCGCCAGTGGCAGGAGCTGAACCACGGCAACCGGCTGAGCCACAGCTGGAACGAGGCGCTGCCCGACTTCGTGGCGCTGGCCAGGGCCTTCGGCTGGGGCGCGCGCCGCGTCGCCGATCCGGCCGAGCTGCCCGGCGCGCTGGCCGAATGCCTGGCCCACGACGGGCCCTTCTTTCTCGATGTGCAGGTGGCGGCGCAGGAGAACTGCTTCCCGATGATGCCGTCGGGCCGCGGCCATCACCGCGTGATGCTCGCGAAGGACCGCTGGTACGAAGAAGAGCAGGGGGACCACGCGCCCCACTGAAACCACAGCCCGCGCCAGCTCAAAAAAAAAGCCATGCCTCGCCGCCTACCGGCGGCCGGGGTGTTCCGTGCGCGCACCGCTTACCCGCGGCCGCGCGCACGTCCCGAAAAAAGAGTCCTACCGGATCCAACAAAAATGACGACCCCCGAACTCGCCAGCGTCTCGCTGGACGACAAATACACCGCCACCACCGGCCGCGTCTACCTGAGCGGCATCCAGGCCCTGGTGCGCCTGATGCTGGTGCAGAAATGGCGCGACCAGGCGGCCGGCCTCAACACCGCCGGCTTCGTTTCCGGCTACCGCGGTTCGCCGCTCGGCGGCATCGACGAGGCCTTCTGGAAGGCGCAGTCCCAGCTCGACGGCAACGGCGTGAAGTTCCTGCCGGGCGTCAACGAGGAACTCGCCGCCACCGCCGTGTGGGGCACGCAGCAGGTGCAGCTGACGGGCGAGAGCACCGTCGATGGCGTGTTCGCCATGTGGTACGGCAAGGGCCCGGGCGTCGATCGCTGCGGCGACGTCTTCAAGCACATGAGCCACGCCGGCACCTCGCCGCATGGCGGCGTGCTGCTGGTGGCCGGCGACGACCACGGCGCCTACTCGTCGACGCTGCCCAACCAGAGCGATCACATCTTCGCGGCCTCGATGATCCCGATGCTCTACCCGCAGAGCGTCGAGGAGTACATCGAGCTCGGCCTGCACGGCTTCGCGATGTCGCGCTTCGCGGGCCTGCCGGTGGGCTTCAAGGCGCTGGCCGATACCGTCGAGTCGTCGGGCCCGATCTCCGCCGACCTGATGGCGGTGCACACGCGCCTGCCGCAGGGCTTCGTCTTTCCGCCGGGCGGCGTGCATGCGCGCCTGTCGACCGACACGCTGGGCCTGCAGGCGCGCAAGCAGGAAGCGCTGATGCAGGACTACAAGATCTACGCCGCGATCGCCTATGCGCGCGAGAACCGGCTCAACCGCATCACCATCGACTCGCCGCGCGCGAAGCTCGGCATCGTCGCCTCGGGCAAGTCCTACCGCGACGTGCTCGAAGCGCTGGAGGAGCTGGGCATCGACGCCGACGAGGCCGCGCGCATCGGCGTGCGCGTGTTCAAGGTGGCCATGCCCTGGCCGCTGGAGCCCGACTCGATCCGCGAATTCGCCGACGGGCTGGACGAGATCCTGGTGGTCGAGGAGAAGCGCCAGATCGTCGAATACCAGCTCAAGGAGCACCTCTACAACTGGCGCGAGGACGTGCGCCCGCGCGTCATCGGCAAGTTCGACGAGGCCGGCGAGTGGGCGTCGCCGCGCGGCCGCTGGCTGCTGCCTGCCACGGCCGACTTCTCGGTGGCGCAGATCGCCCGCGTGATCGCCGGGCGCATCGCGCGCTTCCACACCAGCGACATGATCCGCACCCGGCTGGCCATCCTCGACGCCAAGGACGTGGTGCTCGGCAAGTCCGTGGCCACGCCGGCGCGGCCCGCCTGGTACTGCTCGGGCTGCCCGCACAACAGCTCGACCAAGGTGCCCGAAGGCAGCCTGGCGCTGGCCGGCATCGGCTGCCACGTGATGGCGACCGCGATCTACCCCGAGCACAACAAGACCACCACCCACATGGGCGGGGAGGGCGCACCGTGGCTGGGGCAGGCCTGGTTCTCGAAGCGCAAGCACGTGTTCGCGAACCTCGGCGACGGCACCTACTACCACTCGGGATCGATGGCGATCCGCGCGGCGGTGGCCGCCGGCATTCCCATCACCTACAAGATCCTCTACAACGACGCCGTCGCCATGACCGGCGGCCAGCCGGTCGACGGGCCGATCAGCGTGCCGCGCATCGCGCAGCAGGTGGCGGCCGAAGGCGTGCGGCGCATCGCGCTGGTGGCCGAGGACCCGAGCCGCTGGTCCGACCGCTCGAAGCTGCCGGCCGACAGCGAGGGCCTGTCGCTCACCGTCCACCATCGGGACGCGATGGACGACGTGCAGCGCATGCTGCGCGACTACGAAGGCGTGTCGGTCCTGATCTACGACCAGGTGTGCGCGGCCGAGAAGCGGCGGCGCCGCAAGAAGGGCGAGTTTCCGCAGATCGCCGAACGCGTCTTTATCAACGAACTCGTGTGCGAGGGCTGCGGCGACTGCGGCGAGCAGTCCAACTGCACCTCGCTGCTGCCCCAGCCGACCGAGCTCGGCCTCAAGCGCCGCGTCGACCAGAGCGCGTGCAACGCCGACTACTCGTGCGTCAAGGGCTTCTGCCCGAGCTTCGTGAGCGTCGCGGACGTCACGCCGCGCAAGAGCAAGCCGGTGGCGGCGAAGGCCGAAGCGGCAGCGGCGCTTCCTGAACCCGCGGGCGCGTCGCTGGAGAACATCCACAACATCCTGATCACCGGCATCGGCGGCACCGGCGTCATCACCATCGGCGCGCTGATCGGCATGGCGGCGCATCTCGAAGGCAAGGGCGTGAGCGTGCTCGACATGACCGGCATGTCGCAGAAGAACGGCTCGGTGACCTCGCACGTGCGCATCGCACGCGACAACGCGCAGCTCAAGGCGCAGCGCATCCCGACCGGCGAGGCCGACCTGGTGCTGGGCTGCGACATGCTCACCGCGGGCGCGCCCGACGCCATCTCGAAGATGCGTCCCGGCCGCACCTATGCGCTGATCAACACCTTCGAACAGCCGACCGGCCATTTCGCGCAGGATGCCGACTGGGTCTTTCCCGCCGCGCAGGTGCGCGCGTTGATCGAGGAGTCCGTCGAGGGCGGCGGTGCCGACTTCATCGACGCGACCGCGCTGGCCACCCGCCTGATGGGCGACGCCATCGCCTCCAACCTGTTCCTGCTGGGCTTCGCCTTCCAGAAGGGCCGCATTCCGCTGTCGTCGGCGGCGCTGCTGAAGGCGATCGAGATCAACGGCGTGGCCGTCAAGGCCAACCAGGCGGCGTTCGGCTGGGGCCGCAAGGCGGCGCTCGATCCGGCCGCGGTCGCCCGCGAGGCCTCGCCGGCGCAGGTGGTTTCGGTCTCGCGGCCRACGAGCTTGCGCGCGCTGGTTGCGGACCGCGTCGAGTTCCTCACCGCCTACCAGGACGCCGCCTACGCGAAGCGCTATTCGGATCTTGTCGAACGCGTACAGGCCGCCGAGGCCAAGCATGGCGGCAAGGAGGCGCTGGCCCGCGCGGTCGCGTCCAATCTGTTCAAGCTCATGGCCTACAAGGACGAATACGAAGTGGCCCGGCTCTACACCGACGGGCGCTTCCAGGCGCAGCTGGCGCAGGCCTTCGAAGGCAAGGCCAGGCTGCGCTTCCATCTCGCGCCGCCGATCCTGGGCAAGCGCGATGTGCACGGCCACCCGGTCAAGCAGAGCTTCGGTCCGTGGATGCTGCATGGCTTCCGCGTGCTGGCGGCGTTGCGCCGGCTGCGCGGCACGCCGCTGGATATCTTTGGACGGACCGCCGAACGCAGGACTGAGCGACAACTCATCGAAGAGTACCGGACGGCTATCGAGGAGGTGCTGGTCCGGATGGAGCAGGTTGGGCTGGACGCCGTGCTCGACACCGGCGTCGCGCTGGCGCGGCTGCCGGAGCAGATCCGCGGGTATGGGCATGTGAAGGAGGAGAGCCTGGGGCAGGCGCGTGTGCGGTGGTCGAAGCTCGCTCAAGAGCTGCGTGGGGTGCGGAGGCTGAGTGCGGAGCGTGAGGGCGTTCCCGCCTAGCGCGGCCCGAGCCTACCGCGGCCGCTATCGCCACACCGTGCTCAAGGACGGCGTGGCGCTTTCTTTGTGGTGCCTCGAGGCGGTGGGGCCTGCGCGCTTGCGATCTGATTGCGCCAGCCTCAGCATGGCCCATCAATAGCCGCGTGATGGCTCGATGATGTTGTCTGGCAATTCGCCGGCTGAGACGCGGAGGATGTTGGCTGCGATCTGCTTGGCCGAGGATGACGGAATGGCCACCGATGCGAGGTGCGGGGTGATGAGCACATTGGGCAAGCTCCACAGCGCATCTCCGGCCGGCAGGGGTTCGCGCTCGAAGACATCCAGCGTTGCCGCGCCGATGTGGCCGCTTTGGAGCAGCTCCGTCAACGCGGCCTGATCCACCAGGGCGCCCCGGGCGACGTTGATGAACGCAGCGCCGGGCCGCATTTTTTCGAGGCGACCGCGATGGAAGAGCTGGTTCGTCTGCGGCGTGTGCGGCAGCATCAGGACGACGATGTCCGATTGGCCAATGACGGAATCGAGCGTCTCCATGCCGGCTGAACACGCCACGCCATCGATCTGCGCAAGGCTGCGCGACCAACCCAGCGTCCTGAACCCCTGACGCTGAATCTCATGCGCGGCCTTGGCTCCCAGCTGTCCCAATCCCAGCACCGCAACGGTCGTTTCCTCCGGCGAACGCGGGTGGCGATAAGTCCACTGGCCTGAGCGCTGGGCCTGTTCGAAGACCGGAATATCCCGGGCGTGCCGGAGCACCGCGAACAGCACATAGCCGGCCATCATCCTCGACATCTGCGGGTCGGTGATCCGGGTGATGGGAATGTCCCCGGGGAGGTCGTCACGTGTCACCAGCGAATCCACTCCGGCGCCCAGGTTGATGATCAGCCGAAGATTCGTCATCTGCCTGAAGATGCCCTGCGGGGGCTTCCAGACCAGGGCGTAGTCAATCAGTTCCGGCCGCTCGGTCTGGCTCGCGTGAACCACATGAAGTGCCGGAAGCTGCGCCTGAAGCGCCTTTTTCCAAGTCTGGAAATCGTCGAAGTCGCTATAGAAGGCCAGGGTGCCCACAGCCTTTGCTCCAGGAAACGTCATTTCAAAAGCCTATTTGTTCTTTCGCACCAGGCGCGCAATGGCCTCGATGGCGAGTTCGTAGCCGTCCCCCCCGAGTCCGGCAATGACACCATCCGCCACCTTCGATATGTAGGAGTGATGGCGGAAGGGCTCGCGCTTCCAGATGTTGCTCATATGGGCTTCGATGATCTTTCCGGGAAAGGACATCAGGGCATCCAGGATGGGGATGGACGTGTAGGTCAAACCGGCCGCATTGATGACGATGCCGTCCGCCACGCCGCGTGCTTCCTGGATCCAGTCGATCAGCTGTCCTTCATGGTTCGACTGCAGGAAACGCAGGCCGACCTCCAGCGAGGCTGCCTTCTGCTCACAGCGCGACTGCAGGACGGGGAAACTGTCGGTGCCGTAGTTCTTGTTGGCATCCAGGCCATAGAGGTTGGCGTTGGGGCCGTTCAGGAACCAGACCGAGATGGGAGGATTCGAGGTGTCGGTCATCATTTCTCAAGCTTCGTTGGGTTGGGTGGCCAGCATGGCGGGCAGCCTCTGGAAGGCTTCGTTCCAACGGGCGGCGATGCCGCATGGCGCGCGCCAGTCCAGTTCGGGAAACCGGAAGTCCAGGTATCCCAATGCGCAGCCGATGGTGATCTCGCCGATCGTGGGCTTGTCGTGGTGCAACCCGGAGGCGATGCTTTCGATCGAGGCGAGGCAGGCCGTGACCTTGGTCAACAGGGCCTCGCGCCAGGTGGGCCACTGAAATTCGGCGGGACGCGCCGTCAGCTCGTAGCGCGCCAGCAGCGCGGCGTCGAGCAGGCCATCGCCCAGCGCCTGGCGGCTGAGTGCCGTCCATCGATCGGCGCCGGACGCAGGAAATATCGTCTCTGCGCCCGCCTGGCTGGCCAGGTACTCGCAGATCACCCGGCTGTCGTAGAGGGCCTGGCCGTCTTGCAGGATCAGGGTCGGCACTTTGGCGAGCGGGTTGTGAGCCGCGATGCGCGGGTCGCGTCGAACCGGATGAGCGGCGCTGTCCAGGAGTTGGATGTTCTCGACCTGTCCGGTCAGATGCGCACACACCATGACCTTTCGCACGAAAGGCGAGGTCGGAGCAAAGAGGAGTTTCAACATCAGGGCACCAGCACCAGCTTGCCGAACACCTTGCCGCTTTCCAGCATGGCATGGGATGCCGCGGCCTCCGCGACCGGGAAAGTACTGTGGATGCGCGGCGCGATCCGCCGGCTTTTCAATAGCGGCATCACATGGTGGGCCAAGCTCTTGGCCATGCGGGCCTTTTCAGCGTGACTCTGYGGACGCATGGTGGAGGAGTGCAGGCTCAACTGGCGCTGCATCAGCGTCAGCAGTTCGATGGTGACCGCCGAGCCCTGCATGAAGGACAGGCTGACATGCCGCCCGCCGAAAGCCATGGCTTGAAGATTTCGGCGCACATAGTCGCCGCCGACGATGTCGAGCACCACGTCCACACCGCGCCCATCGGTGTAGTCAAGGCAGGCCTGGGTGAAGTCGGTGGTGGGCCAGCAGATCGCCAGATCGGCGCCGAGAGCCTTCAGTTCGGGAAATCGCGCTTCGTCGTTGTCGGTCACGATGACGGTGCAGCCGGCCGCATGGGCCATCTGGATCGCGAGCGTGCCGATGCCGCCAGCGGCGCCGTGGATCAGCACCGTCTCGCCCATCGCCAGACGCCCGAGCTCGAACAGGTTGTGCCAGACAGTGAAGAGCCCTTCTGGCAAAGCAGCTGCCTCGACATCGGACAGATGGGCCGGCACCACGAAGGAATGATCGACCGACGCCGTGCACCAGGGCGCATAGCCCCCGCCGGGCACCAGGCTCATGAGTCGCTGGCCGAGAAGCCCGCTGTCGACACCGGGGCCGCAGGCGACCACCTCGCCACACACCTCCAGGCCGAGCACGTCGGTGACACCGGGCGCGGGCTTGGCGATGCCCTGGCGCTGCATGATGTCGGGCCGGTTGATGCCGGCGGCGAGCACGCGGAGCAGGACTTCGCCGGCGCCGGGCACGGGCATGGGGCGCTCGGCCAGCACCAGCACGCTGGCGTCGCCGGGCTCCCGGGCGACGATGGCTCTCATCGAACGTGGAAGGGGGGGGCTGATGTCGGTCATGGGTCTGCTTTGCTTTACTTTCGGGAACTGAAAACGCTGATGCCCTCATCGAGAAGCGCCAGCCCGGCCACCGAGCCGATGGGCCAGTGCTGCATGGCGCCAAGGCCTGCACTGCGCACCGTGACGACCTGGCGGGCCGTCTTCGGAACATCCACATCCACGAAGGTATTGATGTGGTCACCCTGGAAGACGTGGTGGATCACCGTGCCGCTCAGGACCGAACCGGCATGCAGCCCCTCCAGCAGGATGTGCTCCGGGCGGACGTAGACGTCCAGCCTCTCGCCTTCGTGCGACGCATCCACCAATCGGGCCTGCGGAAGGTTGAGGTAGCCGGAGCCCAGGCGCAGCTGGATCTCGTGGGCGGTCCTGCCGTGGTAGTGCGCCGGCAGGATGTTCACGTCGCCCAGAAAGGACGCCACGAACGGGTCCTGCGGATTCCGGTACAGGTCGGCCGGCGATGCGATCTGGCGGATGACACCGGCCGACATCACGGCGATGCGGTCCGACATGGCCAGCGCCTCGCCCTGGTCGTGGGTGACGAAGACCGTGGTCAGGCCCAGGCGGCGCTGGATCTCGCGGATCTCGACCTGCATCGAGCCGCGCAAGCTCTTGTCCAGGGCCGAGAAGGGCTCGTCGAGCAGCAGCACCTTGGGCTGGATGATCAGTGCTCGCGCCAGCGCCACACGTTGCTGCTGGCCGCCGGAGAGTTCGCGCGGCTTGCGGTGCCCCAGGCCAGTGAG
>NZ_JBFUCI010000146.1:0-13753 GCF_056405335.1 Variovorax sp. P1_H12_2 | reverse complement strand
CCAGGCAGTTCGCGACCTTGCTGGCCAAACAGCGGCGTCTGCCCGTGAGGCCGGAAATAGGGTGAACAGGCCCTAGGCCCGCGGCCCGATTCCACGGACGCTGAAGCAGTCGACCGGACGCTGGAAGCCCTTCAGGTTCAAAGCCTCCAGGGGCTCGACCTCGAGCATCGGCTCCAGTCGCGCGAACACCGGCCGGGAGATCAGGATCTGGTTGCTCGCGGCCTCGCCGCACAGCCGCGCCGCGAGGTTGGTCACGGTGCCGATGGCGCCATAGTCCCAGCGCCCCTCGAAGCCGATGGCGCCGATGGTCGCGAAGCCCTGGGCGATGCCGATGCCCAGGCCGAGCGAATAGCCGCGCCGCAGCCAGGTCTCGGCCAGCGAGCCGATGCGCTCGCGGATCGCCAGAGACATCCGCACGGCTCGCTCGGCGGCATCCGGGACCGGCACCGGATCGTTGAAGAAGACCATCATGCCGTCGCCCGTGAAGTGCTCCAGCGTGCCCTCGTGCGCGAGGATCAGCTCGCCGGTGGCCGCGTGGTACTGGTGCAGCACGCCCATCACGTCCTCGGGCTCGGCGCTCTCGGCGAAGGAGGTGAAGCCGCGCAGGTCGAGGAACACCACGGTGATCTCGCGCCGGTGGCTCACGAGCGGATCCTCCGCGCCGCCGCTGACGATCGCCTCCGCGAGCTGCGGCGAGAAGAAGCGCCGCAGCCGGCCGACCCGTTCGAGCTCGGCCACCTGGGTCGCGACCCGGCGCTCGAGCGTGGCGTTCCAGCCTTTCATCTCGGCCACCAAGCCCTCGACCTGGTCGTGCAGGCCCTTGATGCGCAGCATCGAGCGCACGCGCGCCGCAAGCGCCGCGTGGTCCACGGGCTTGGTCAGGTACTCATCGCCACCGGCCTCGAGCCCGGCCACCACGTCCTTCAGGTCGGCCATCGCGGTGACGATGATGATCGGCGTGAACGGAAAGTCGGGATCGGCGCGCAAGCGCTTGCAGACCTCGATGCCGTCGACCTTGGGCATCATCAGGTCGAGCAGGATCAGGTCGGGCTTCAACGCCCGTGCGGCTGCCAGGCCTTCTTCGCCGTCGGCGGCCGAGGCCACCTCGTAGCCTTCGCTGCCCAGGCGCGCCTGCAGAATCTTGACGTTGGTCGCGTTGTCGTCGACGATGAGGATGCGTGGAGGGGTTCTCACCGACGGTTCTCCCTGAGGCCAAAAACTGTAGCGGCTTCACGCCCGTTCCACAAGGCGGCGCGCGATGGGCGGACCTGCAGGCGCGTCCTCGGGTCCTGGATGGAGGCCTGGCCATCAAACTCGAACAGCTTGTTACGCAGGTGCTCAAGCGGTCACCCCTGGCCTGGCTGGTGCTCCGGGTCGCGCACGTCCGGGCTTCGGTCCACACCAAGCTGCTGGTCGCCTTCCTGATCATCACGCTGCTGTTCATTGCGATGGCGGTCGCCAGCCTGCTGCTGCTCCTGAACACCACCGCGCAGAGCCGCCTGCTCGACCAGGCGCACGAACGGGTCAGCTGGTCGCAGCAGAGCCAGTACGCGCTGGCCCGGCAGATGCATTTCACGGCGCTGGCGCTGCTGTCCAGGGACGAGGCCGCGATCGAGCGCATCCTGCGCGAGAACAACCGTTTCAACGAGACGCTGGCCAAGCTGGACACCACCACGACCGCCGGCCAGAAGGGGCTGATCGACCAGATCCGGGAATCGCAGGACGACGCGATGGGCGTGGTGGCCGACATCGCCAATGCGATCCGCGACGGCAAGCTCGCCGACATCACGGGTGAACTGCTCCAGCGCGAGGAGCGCCTCGACGAACAGATCGCGCTGCGCATGGGCCAGCTGGTCGATGCCGAGCAGGCGCGCATGGCGCGGCTGCGCGAGAGCGTCGACGCCGCGAACCGCCGCTCGCTGATCCTGACCTGCGTGTTCGCGGTCAGCGCCGTGGTGCTGGCATGGCTGTGCGGTTTCGTGATTTCCTGGTCGTTCATCCTGCCGGTGCGCGAGGCCCATGGTTTCCTCGGCGATGTCGCAGCGGGCAACTTCGGGCGCAAAATCTCGGTCCCGAACCGCGACGAATTCGGAACGCTCGCCGACCGGATGAACCACATGAGCCAGCAACTGCATCGTCTCGCCGATTCGCAGCGCCAGGCTGCCGCCAAGCTCGTGGACCTCAACGAGCAGCTGTCGCGCGCGAGCCAGGCCAAATCGGAGTTCCTGGCCAACATGAGCCACGAGTTGCGCACCCCGATGAACGCGATCCTCGGCTTCAGCGAGATGATGATCGACGGCATCTACGGCGACGTGCCACCGGAGCTGAAAGAGCCACTGACCGACATCCAGGTCAACGGGCGCAACCTGCTGCGGCTGATCAACGACGTGCTCGACCTCTCGAAGATCGAGGCCGGCCGCATGGAGCTGGCGCTCGACGACTACTCGGTCAGCGACGTGGTCAACACGGTGCGGACCTCCCTGCGCTCGATCGCGGCCGAGAAGGGGCTGCAGTTCACCACCCATGTCCCGGACGACCTGCCGGTGGCCCATGGCGACAGTGGTCGGCTCGCGCAGTGCCTGACCAATCTCGCGGGCAACGCGCTGAAGTTCACGCGCCAGGGCAGCGTCGACATCGCGGTCGAGCTGGCGGGCGACCAGCTCATCTACTGCGTCGCCGACACCGGCATCGGGATCGCGGCGCAGGAGCTCGACAACATCTTCACCGAGTTCCGCCAGGTCGACACCACGATCACGCGGGAGTTCGGCGGCACCGGGCTCGGGCTCAGCATCTCGAAGAAGTTCGTCGAGCGGCTGGGCGGCCGCATCTGGGTCGAGAGCGAGCTGGGCCGGGGTTCCAGGTTCATGTTTTCTGTGCCCTTGCGCGTGGCGCGGAGCACGGAGGTGATCTGATGAGCGAGCGCCGGGCCGTTCCCAAGCTGGCTCGCACCGCAGTGCGCAGCACGGAGGTTATCTGATGAGCGAACGCAAGATTCTCTACGTCGAGGACAACGAGTACAACCGCAAGATCGTGCGGCAGCTGCTGAGCCGATCGGCCTGCCGCCTCATCGAGGCGGGCGATGGCGAGACCGGGGTCGCGCTGGCCCAGCAGGAGCTGCCCGACCTGATCCTGATGGACGTGCAGCTGCCGAAGATGTCCGGGCTCGACGCCACGAAGCTCTTGACCACGCAAGCGCCGACGCGCCACATCCCGATCATCGTGATCACCTCGTACGCACTGAGCGGCGACCGCGAGAAGGCGATGCAGGCCGGCGCCTCGAGCTATCTCGCCAAGCCCTACAGTCCGAGCGAGCTGCTGGCGATGGTCAAGCAGTTCCTGCCGGACCTCTGACTTCAAGGCCAAGGAGGCGCGCATGACGAAGACCATCCGCAATGCCGTGTACACCGGCCTCGCCCTCCTGGGCCTCCTGGGCGGGGCGACGCGGGCGCAGGCCGAAGAAGAGCAGGCGCAGCAGTTCACACCCGAATTCCGCCAGCCCCACACCACCTTCGACCCCAAGCACACGCCGAAGATCACCGCGCCCGACAGCGTGAAGCGCGGCGCCTGGTTCGATGTGACGGTCAGCGTCGGCGCCGGATCGCTGCACCCGTCGCTGCAGGAGCACTTCGTGCGCTACATCGCGCTCTACAAGGACTCGGTGGAGATCGCGCGCGCCTACCTGCACCCGGTGTATTCGTCGCCGACCGTGACCTTCAAGGTGGCACTCGACGAAGGCGGGTCGCTGCGCGCGGTGGCCGAGCCGACCCATTCCGCCGCCTGGGAGGCCTCGAAGAAGATCAGCGTGATTCCTTGAGCCCCCACGCTCCCCCACTGCGTGTGGGTCGCTGCCCCCCGAGGGGGAGTCAGCAGGCCGCCCGTCTGCGCGAAGCGCGGACTTCGCCGCGCTGGCGGCCCGGCGCCGGCCTGACTTGAGCCCCCACGCTCCCTCACCGCTCCTTCATCTCGACCGTGACCTGCGTCACTTGCTGGTCGCTCACCGTCACGCTCGCCGGCACGGTCCCGAGGCGTTCGTGCCAGACCTGAAGCTTGTACTGGCCCGGCGGCAGCTTGTCGAAAGCAAAGCGGCCATCGGCGCCCGTGACCGCGTAGAAGGAATGCGCCGCCACCACCACCCAGGCCGTCATCCAGGCATGCAGGTCGCAGTTGATGCGCACGATCTCGGGCGCAGCGAAGGTGACCGGAATGGTCCGCCCCATCGGTTGCGTGCGGTTGAACGAGACATTGCGCTGCGGCGTGGCGTGGATGTTGTGCAGCAGCCGGTCGCTGTTGAGGAAATCCACCGTCCCGCCCGCCGGAACGATCACGACCCGCGGCACGAAAGCGCAGCCCTTCTGGTCGAGCTCGACCTTCTCGGTTCGGGACGGCAGCGGCGCGCCGGGCGGCGGCGTCTCGATCCAGACCACGGCGTTGCGGATCTCCTTGTTGGCGGACAACTGCAGGTCGTCGGCCGGCTTCTCGTGGCCGCACAAATACTGGTCGATCGTGACCGGCACCTTGCCCTGTGCCGGCGCGACGCCCGCGAACACCACCTTGCCCCTGAGCTCGCCGGCCAGGCCGTGGCCGGGCAGGCCGCCGCACAGGAACAGCAGCGCCAGGACGGTCGGGAACCGGGCTCCAGTCAATGGAAACTCCCTTCGTGGGTCGCCTGGCAAGGAGTATTGCGTGCCCTCGCAGGGCGTCAATACGCCGAAGAGAGGGCGTCACCGACGACATTCGACGTAGGCCGAATGCCGGACACGCACCGTGTCAAGATCACGCCGATGTCCAGCTCTTCCCTCCGCACCCGGCTGCAGCGGCTTTCGGCCGGCCGCCTCGACAGCCTCTGGCCGCTCTGGAAGCCGCTGGCCAGCGGTCTCGCCGTCCTGCTGTTGCTGCTTGCGTTCGTATTGGTGGCCAGCGAGGTGATCGAGGGAGATACCCACGCCATCGACATGACGCTGCTGCGCGAGGCCAAGGCCTTCAGGGACGCCCACCCCCTGTTCGCGCACGCGATGCGCGACCTGAGCGGGCTCGGGAGCACCACCGTCCTGACCTTCTTCACGCTCGCCACGGCCGGCTACCTGCTGCTGGTGTCGGCGCGCACCCACGCGCTCATGGTGGTGGCCTCCTCGCTCAGCGGCGCCGTCCTGGTCAGCCTGCTGAAGCCGGCCTTCGGCCGCCTGCGCCCCGATGCCGCGCTGGCCGACTACGCGGCCTACGGCCTGAGTTTTCCCAGTGGGCACGCGAGCATGTCGGCCGCGGTCTTCCTGACGCTCGGCGTGATCTCGGCCAGCACGCGGATCCGGCTTTCGGAGCGGCTCTACATCCTCGCCATCGCCGCCGTCGCCGCCCTGCTGGTCGGCCTCAGCCGGGTGGCACTCGGCGTCCACTGGGCCAGCGACGTGCTCGGCGGCTGGGCCCTCGGCACAGCCTGGGCGATGGGCTGGTCGATGATGGCGTTCGGGCTGCTGCGCCGGCGCCGCCGGGAGGGTTGACCACGCGCGAGGCGGCCGCGACGGCGACGCGCGCTGCGCATCGGTATGTCGATGTGGCAGGCGGTGGCGCACAACGGCATCCCATCCGACAGACCGAGGTCCCGCGATCAGGACAATTGGATCAGTGCGGGCGATGGCGGATGCCGAATGCGCAACTCATCAGGAGACACGAAATGACCAGCAAGAACACGATCTGTCTGTGGTACGAGGACGAGGGCGCCGCCGTTGACGCTGCGAACTTCTATGCCGAAACATTCCCCGACAGCGCTGTCGGCGCCGTCCTCCGCGCACCGGGCGACTATCCCGACGGCAAGCAGGGTGATGTCCTGACGGTCGAGTTCACGGTCGCCGGCATCCCCTGCATCGGGTTGAACGGCGGTCCGCACTTCAAGCACAACGAGTCCTTCTCGTTTCAGATCGCGACCGACGACCAGGCCGAAACCGACCGCTTGTGGAACGCGGTCGTGGGCAATGGCGGCCAGGAAAGCGAGTGCGGCTGGTGCAAGGACCGGTGGGGATTGTCATGGCAGATCACCCCGCGCGCGCTCATCGCGGCGATATCCGACCCCGATCGCGCGGCGGCCAAGCGCGCGTTCGACGCGATGATGACCATGAAGAAAATCGACATCGCCGCGATAGAGGCGGCACGGCAGGGCCGAGACCTATCCACACGTTGATCGCGTCCGGCCGACGGCCCAGAGGGCGGG
This sequence comes from Variovorax sp. P1_H12_2, assembly GCF_056405335.1. Lineage (NCBI taxonomy): Bacteria > Pseudomonadati > Pseudomonadota > Betaproteobacteria > Burkholderiales > Comamonadaceae > Variovorax > Variovorax sp. P1_H12_2. Next base: position 7,551 of record NZ_JBFUCI010000146.1, on the reverse strand, counting down.
GCTGAGTCACCCGATCGGCTTCCCGGGAACGGTCCGACCTTGCGGTTCGAGAGCAGGACTGGGCCCAGGTTACATGTGAAAATTTCACATTTCGAGCCGGCACCTGTATATTGATACGCCCGGTTACGCAAAGAAGGAGCCGCTCATGGATTTGGACTCTCACCTTCGCAAGGTACAAATGCTCAGCCCCAAGGCGGCAAAAATTGCATTGCGAATACTGGATGCAGATCTGGGTATTGCGGTCGAACAGGTCTTGGCGCTGCGCCCTGCGCTTGTCGAACGGAGCAGCGAATCGGAGCCTTTCGGTACGACGGACTGGATGACAATCGCCGCGATTGAACGGCCCGCAATCCGTCGGTTCACGGAACGCTTCGAGAGTCGTGAACAGCGTCATGCCCGGCTTTGGGTCAACAGCCTCCGCCGAGAGGCGCTGTAGGCCGTGCTGGTCACATGCCGGTGCGGCTCGCGGAGCGGGTCAGGAAAAGGGTCGCCCCACCGACATCGGCGTGCTTCTCCCGACCGCGATTGCAGCGCTTGAAGTTGCAAAAGCACCCATCAAGGATTTCGCTGCCCAAGGGATCGGATGCGCCAATGGATTCGATGCTCGCTGGATGCTCGCGTTGCCAGGGACGCTGCGGCTGAAGACGGCACTTCTTGAGCGATCCGGGATGGGTCATCGGAAGAATGAATCCAGGGCGGCGGAGCTATATCCGTTGAATTTCCAGTGGGTCAGCCGGAACAAATTAGACTCCCCTGTTTTCACTCTCAGCTATCAAATGACTAAAACCTACGCACAACTGGCACGCGAGATCGTCGCTCTCCAGGCCTCCGCGCAAAAGCAACTGGCCGTTGAGGCCAAAGGTGCAATCGCAAAGATCAACGACCTGATCTCGAAGTTCAGCCTTGCGGCGAGCGATCTGAAATTCGCTTCGACCTCCGCTTCCGCTGTCCCGCGCTCGGCTTCGAAAAAGACCAATGCGACCAAACGCAAGGGTGGCACGGTGTCCAAGGGTGCGAAGTTCAGCGATGGAAATGGCAATCAGTGGGGCGGGCGTGGGCCGCGGCCAGCCTGGCTGCGCAACGCCATCGCTGCCGGTCGGACCCTCAACAGTTTCATGGTCGGCATGGCACCGGCGATGGCAGCTGAACCGCTTGCACCCGTCGTCGCGTCGCCCGCGAAGAGAGTTGCGGCGAAGACGATCGGGTCCAAGCGCGTCAAGTCGGCTGCATCCTCCAAGGTCAAGCCAGTGAAGGTGTCGATGGCCGCGAAATCATCGCTCAGCGCAGCAGTTGCGGCGCCTGCGCGTGCCGCAAAGACCACGGTGAAATCCACCAGGGTGAAGGGGGCGCCGGCCACCAAGGCTGGCGCGAACAAGGCGGCGGGTGCTTCGAAGCCGGTGAAGAAGGTCGCAGCGAAGACAGCGGGGCCCGCCCGCAAGAAGGCGAAACCAGGCTCTCCAAAAGCGGCGCGCAAGGCGGCTGTCGCGAACCAACCGGCGTCTACGACGCCCGAAGCCACAGCGGCTGCCGTTGCCATGTAGTCTGTGACCGAGGCTAGGCCGTTGATACGGCGGCCTCGTCAGGGCGGCTTCGGCTGCCTTTTTTTTCACAGCTGCTCACAAGAGGCAAGCGCAAAGGGTGCCGGCTTCAACGCAGGACGTATTTGATCGGCTGCAGCGGCTCGGGTGCCGTATCGCCCACCGACTCTCGCAAATCGATCTCGATGGCGCGACAGATCGCATCGAGCGGCAGGTCATTCGCTTCGGAACCGAAGGGTTCCTCGATTTCATCGCCCAGGGCATCCAGGCCGAAGAACGTGTAGGCAATGATGAGCACGACAAAGGGCGTCATGAATCCGACCGAGTCCACCAGGCCGAATGGCAGCAGGTAGCAATACAGGTAGGCCGTCCGATGCAGCAGCAGTGTGTACGAGAACGGGATGGGCGTTCCCAGGATTCGTTCGCATGACGCAGCCGCGCTGCCGAGCGCGCTCAGTGTGTTGTCCACATTCACGGCCAGAACCGGGTCGATTCGCCCGGTTCGTATGGCCTCCTGCAGGTCGGCGCCCATGCGCAGCAGCAGGAAATGCGGCTTGTTGGAAAAGTTGGCCATGTCCCGCCATTCGGCATCGCGCAGGAAGGGCCGCGTGTCCGCACGCCCGTCGCTGTGGCGCAGCAGATGGCGCAGCGAATGCGCGAACGCTGCGCTGCGCAGCGTCATGCGCACGCGCAGATCGTCAAGGCCGCCGTTGCCCGCATCCACCGGCCCGTCGCCGACGATCAGGCTTTGGCATTGCCGCGCCAAGCCACGGGTGCGCAGGACCACCTCGCCCCAGAGCTTGCGCGCTTCCCAAAAACGGTCGTAGGCGGAAGAGTTGCGAAATCCTAAGAAGATGGCCAACGGCAGGCCGAGCAAGGCGAACGGCGCGGTCCCGATCGGGATCTTGAGGCTGCCCAGACTTCCATGTGCCGCAGTCACCAGCACGGCGACCAGCACATTGACCAGCAACGGAATGGCGATACGCGGCAGGATGGATCCACGCCACAACAGAAACAATTTGAACCCGGACGGGCGTGGCCGGACGATCATAGGGACAGCGACTTCGGAACGGAAAGCATGGCGGGATTCGCACTTTCGACGGTGCGATGCGGCAATTGTCGCTGAGGAGATGGCGTGATCGCGACGATCGCCGGCGCCTACACCGCCCTGCGCGACCCCGAGGTGCGTTCGCGCTTCGTCTGCGGCAGGGCCGATCCCGGGCCGCCCTACCCGCCCTTGCGCCGCCCCGAGATCAGCCGGCGCAGCGCCGCGCGCACGCCGGGCTTGTCCGCCACGCCGATGGAGATCGGTCGCTCGCGATAGAGCGCGCGCTGCTCTTCGAGCACGACGCGCAGGGCTTCGATGCTGGATTCGCTGTAGGCCCACACGCCGGAGACGATGAACTGCCCCGGCAGCGCATCCGCCAGGGGCCGGATCTGGACATTCATGGCGCCGATGCGATCCATCGTCTCGACGCGTGCGGCCGCCTGCTGAACGCCACCGCCCAGGACGCTCACCTCGCGGCTGAACGCGAAGCTGATCGCCTGCACCTGGTGGAAGTGCTCCGAGATGAACGCGCAGATCTCGAGGAACACCAGCCGGCCGAGGTGACGCCGCTCTTCATGCACGACGCGGGTCGGGGTGAAATGCTCGATGTGGATCTCGGTGCCGGCATTGCCCACCGGCACGGGGTCCAGCGTTCCTAGGAGAACGCTGGCGTCGTACACGTACATGGGTTGGCCGAGCTGGTAGGGAGCAGCCCCGGGCCCGGTGATCCGGAGTTTCTTGAACGTCATGAAGCACTTCGCCGGTCGTGCGCGAGGCCCATTCCCCGGCCCGCTCCGAACGCTGTTGCCTTTCGCCTCGACTTTAAGAGAGGCGCGACGCGGATCATTCAGGGTGATGCCAAGTTATCACAGCGAACTTGACATAGTTCACGCAACTTGGCAGCAAGATCGCCGAATGCCTACGAAATGGCTCGCGGCCGCAGGCGACAGGTGCTTGTTCTTGAGTGTGCAGAGAGTCCCCACCGGACTCATCTCGGTCATGCCCCAGGCAGGCAGCACTTCGACGCCGGACTCCTGCTGGAAGGCCCTGATCATGCGCCAGTGGCTTCGGGCTTCACGGTCCTGCAGTCGAAATCATCCAGATCCGTGCGACGGGCCATATGCCATGTATCGTCATTGCGGAACGGCGTGGTCACGATCACCCGTCCCTGCGCATTGCGGTACCAGTTGCTCATTCCCCGGTGACTCCAGATCATCCGGTCGTGCGCCGCCTGCACACGCTCGTTGAACGCCTCGCTGACTGCCGGCTTCACCGTGATTTCGAAATTCACGCCGTGCTTCGCGATCGCCTTCTGCAGGATTCCCATGACGTAGCGCACCTGCGTTTCGATCGCGGCGACGACGCTTCCCCCGTGTCCCAGGCCCGTGTTCGGCCCCGAAAGCACGAAGAAGTTGGGGAAGCCCGGCACCGTCATTCCCATGTAGGCCTCCGGACCGCGCGTCGACCAGGCCTCGCGAATCGACAGACCACCGCGGCCCACCACATCGAGCGACGCGAGAATATTGACTGCGTCGAATCCCGTGGCAACGATCAGCACGTCAACAGGAAAGCGCTCGCCGGAGGTCGAGACCACGGTGTCCCCCTCGACGCGCGCAGCACCATCCGTCACGAGGCGCACATTGGGGCGCCGAAGCGTCCGGTACCAGCCGTTGTCCAGCAGCATGCGCTTGCCGAATGGCGGGTAGTCGGGAAGCACGTCCGCAAGCAGATCCTGGCGGTCGCCCAGTTCCGCCTTGACGTAGTCCGTGAAGAACTCCCGGTGCTTGTCATTCTGGGCATTGATCGCCCGTTCGGGGTGCGGCCAAGCCGTATCGATTTGCAGCGCGCCATGCACGCGGTCGTTGAAGATCCATGCCAGGCGCTGCCTGTACCACTCCTGGTAGTAAGGAACTTCCTTCAACAGCAACCGCTGCCCGCTGGAGATCGGCTGGCGAAATCTGGCGAAGGGTGCGGCCCACTGCTTGGAACGCTGGAAAACCGTCAGCGAAGCGACCTCCGGTCCAATCGCTGGCACCACCTGCATCGAGGTGGCGCCATTGCCGATCACCGCAACGCGCTTGCCTTGCAAGTCAAGGCCTTCGGGCCAACGCGCCGTATGAAAGCACTGGCCGTCGAACTCGGCAAGACCCGCAATGGGGGGCAGCTTCGGCGTGTTCAGGACGCCGACCGCCCCGATCAACACGTTGCCCCGAATGCTTTCAAGCCCATTCCCGCCATCGACCACGACGTTCCACTGTGCGTTTTCTTCGTCATACCGAGCGCTTTGAACTCGCGTGTTGAAGCGGATATTGCGCCGCACCCCGAAGTCGTCCGCGACGCGATCGAAGTAGGACTGGATTTCCTCTTGCAGCGCAAAGTGCATGCTCCAATCGTGCTTGGCGAACGAATACGAATAGATGTGGCTGGGGGTGTCGACGCCGCAGCCCGGGTAATGGTTCTCGTACCACGTTCCCCCGACGCTGGCGTTCTTCTCGATCACCACGTAAGGGACACCCGCCCCCTGCAGGCGAATGGCCGCGCAGAGTCCCGCGACACCGGCGCCCACGATCACGACAAGGAAGTCCCGGGGTACTTCAAAGGCGCTTCGTTGATCGAGCAAGAAAGCCTCATCCAACCCCAGCCCGGCCGCGACGATGGAGCCGTAGCCGTCGGGAATCCTCTCCCCCGTGCTCACACGCATCATCCGGGTCAGCAACGCTGCATCCGGTGCCGGCAATGCTGGCGGCGTACCTTGCCTCCAAGCCTTGATCGCCTCGCCCGCAGCGGCGATCACCTCCGCGCGAGTCTTCTCGTCAAGGCCTCCCGAGTCCAACTCGTCCAGTCCCTGCGCACGGCCACACTGGAAACGCTCCGACAGCCAGCGCATGTCGCCGGTCAGGTGCACCAGCACGAGCAGGAGCGTGGGGATGTTCGCGGAGGCAAGCGCCTCGATCACGGCGCGCTCCCAGTCCGTCGCCGGGCCCGACGGTTCGGTCTGTTTTGACTGCATGCTGTCTCCTGTCTGGTTTGGGGTTGAGTAAGCGCGCCGCTGACCTCGTCAGGCCAGATGCGCGATGGCGCGATACGTCGCATCGATGAGCGCCTGGCCACGCTGGTTGACCAGCACGCCATTGCCGAGCCGGTTCATCGTGTAGCCAAAGCTGAGTGTCTTTGGCGGGTCGATGAATCCGACGGCCCCGCCCGCCCCACTGTGTCCAAAGGCCTCCTGGCCGATCAACAGGTTGTTGCCGTTGGCGGCCTCGGGGCCGTTGTTCATGCCCAGCATGAACCCGTCCGAGAATCGTGTCGGGATCAGCAAGGTGGCATCCACGTGCGAAGGGCGTGCCGGCGCCGCGTTGCGCAGACGCTGCACCACCGCCTGCAGGCCCTGAAGCTCCCGATGCGCGCCCGGCTGCAGCAGTTCGTAGAGTCCGCTCAAGCCTCGAGCATGGGTCGCGCCGTTGGCGGACGGAATCTCGACAGCCATGCCCCGAAGCGTGTTCATGCCACGTCGCGACCAGTCGCCGGAGTTGTAGATGAAAAGGTTCTGAATACTGCCGGCGACCTTTGCTGCCTCCGAAAAGGCGGACTTCTGCATCTCGGCGCTGGTCATCGGAACGATCGGCGCGACGCGGGGCCACGCCGATTCAGGCAGTCCGATCCAGAATTCCAACCCATAGGTTCGAGCCATCAACTGATCGAAAACCGTCCCCAGCGAGCTGCCCGTCGTCCTGCGAACCAACTCACCCAGCAATACCCCGAACGTGATCGCGTGGTAGCCGGACACTGTGCCGGGGCGCCAGAACGGCGCTTCACGCTCCACGTGTTCGACCATGTAGGGACTGTCCTCGAGACACCCTTTCTTCAGCGGTTGCCTCAACGCCGGCAGACCGGCCGTGTGATCGAGCACCATCTGAATGGTGGTGTCGCCCTTGCCTTCGGCACCGTATTCCGGCCAGTAGTGACTGATGCGCTGGTCGAGGCGCAAATGCCCTTGCGCAGCCAGCAAGTGGATGCACAGTGCGGTGGCGGCCTTGGTGCAGGAAAAGACGACAGACACGGTGTCTTCCTGCCAGGGCGTGCCTGCGCCGTGGTCCGCGATGCCCCCCCAAAGATCCACCACGATCCGCCCCCCGTGCCGCACGCACAGCGAGGCGCCCAGTTCGCCCCGCAATGCGAACCCTCGCGCGAACTCCTCTGCCACTTCCGCAAAGGCCGCATCGAAACGGCCCCGAACAGGGCCCTCCGGTGGCTGCGGCGAGTCTGCTCGAAGCGAATCGGAGTGTGCGTCGGAATCGCGCCAGGCACGGCTTCGTGGCGTCATGGCTGCGAGTACGCCTCTCGGAACTCGGCCCGAAGCACAGCCTTCTGAATCTTGCCCGTGGCGGTCATCGCAAGCGTGTCGACGAGGATGATCTTCTTCGGTCGCTCTCTCTGCGCACACGACCGATAACGTGATGTACTGCCATACATTAAAGTATACCGATTGGAATATTTATGTCCCTATGGGTACAAACCATTAGATGCCTTTGCTTGTGATGCACGCAGAATTTCGGGACGTCAGGACGCGCGCACGCAGACTTCCTCACGCAACCGAGACCACACCAGTCATGGAACGAAGCAAACCACCAGCGACGAAGGAGAAGCCCTCCAGCAAGGCCAGACGTGCCGTGATGGCGGACGCATCCGGAATGAAGGCAGAAGTTGCGGCGCTCAAGCGAGAGCGGATCCTCGAAACGGCGACGCAACTGTTCTTGCGCTACAGCTTTCATGGCTGTTCGATGGATGCCATCGCGCAAGGACTCGGCGTGACGAAGCCGTTCATCTACTACCAATTCCGAGACAAAGGCGACATCCTGGCGGCGATCTGCAGCCAGGGCGCGGAGCTGTCGTTGTCCGCGCTGGACCAAGCCGAGGCGGCTTACGAGACCGCCACGGAACGAATGCAGTGGTTCTGTCTTCGAT
>NZ_JBFUCI010000145.1:0-13798 GCF_056405335.1 Variovorax sp. P1_H12_2 | reverse complement strand
CATGCCGATGGAACTGCTCCAGGCGCTCGCCGATGCGGAGATGCCTCTTGAGGTCGTCGACCCGGTGGTTCAGGACAAGCTCAGGATTCTTCACGACGCCGGGCACGTCGCCTGCAGCTTCCCACCCACCGGGACGATCCAACCTGTTTGCGTCCACATGGTCACTGCGCTGGGTCGCAAGGCCCTCAGACACTTTGGGCCGAGAGCGTAGTGGAGCAGGAGCGGTGATTTCAGCCCATGAAGAATGGCGGAGGAGGGGGTACGTCGATGCGGCCGACATGTGGCTGCAGCCGCTGAGCATCGCGGCCGGCCCTACGCCGCCATTCGACCTTTCAACACCTCCCACCCCTTTCTCGTGATCGCCAGTACCTGGGCTGGTTTCTGGCTCAAGGCGCCGTGCGGCAAGGGTTCAGGCGGCGGCAGGAAGGCCATGATCATTCCGGCAGCGCGCAGGACGCGAAGGTTGTCGATCTCGGCCAGTTCGTAGACCGAGCAGGGCAGATCCCGTTCAGCAATGCGACGCAGGCAATCCATCGGCATTTTCGGACTCCTTTGGGACGTTGGACGTCTGCAGTTTTGCCATCTGATTCATTGCGGGGCAAGGGCGAAACCTTGTCAAGCCTGGGCCTTATTGCGACACGATCGGCCGCCGCTTCGCCGGGGGAGCGGCGAAATGCACCCCGCTCGGGCGCTTGTCTGACAGATCGCAAGGAATGGGATTGGTAAAGCCGCCGATAATCCGGCACCATGAAAGACCCTGCTTCGATAGGCATAGCTGCCAGCATTGGTGCCGTGGTGATTCTTGCTGTGTGGAAGGCGAAATGGCTCCGTTGGGCGGTTATCGGCCTGTTTCTTCTCATCGGGCTTTTGGCCCTCGCCGTCTGGGCCAATCCAACGACCACATGGCCTCCCAGTTGGGGATCCGCGGGCGGGAGTTCATCTGCCCCGGGCCATTTCTTTTAGCGCCCGGCAGATGGCGGCGAAGCGCCTCAGTCCGCGAGCCGCAGCGCCTCGATCAACCCGGCCACGTTGGTGACCGCGAGCTTTTCGTGGATCGCCTGGTGCCACGGCGGCAGCAAAAGGCTGGCTGGTGGCGGGCCGCGCGTGTTGAACGCTTCCACCTTTCTCAACCAGCCAGAAGGAGTTGACGGGCGAAGTGTCGAGTTCGCGCGCGTCAGTTTGAGCCCGCGCACGAAAGTGCGCGTCACGTGTCAACGTTAGGTTCTTCCTGTTGTCCACACCATTGACCGGACGGCCTAGTGGGCGTGCATTACTTCACGAATTTTGCGTAGAACTGTGGCGTGTGGATGGGCGCCGTACGCGATGCCTGAGGAAAAAATCGTTCGCGCGACGCCGTTGCCCAAGCGAACCATGCAGTCGGAGCCCGCACCCTTCAGCCTCGAATCGGTCGCCACTCGACGGCGACACAGTCGCACCTTTGCCTGAGGAGCTTTCCGGGGGAACCGTCACTCTGTGACGCACTCCAGTGAGAACAGTGGCACGTCGGCTTGCCGGCTCAGCCACACGCCGCCGCCCACTTCTTGAAGGTGCCGCGACAGCCCGTGCCGGTAGACCTCGGCGCGGTGGCGATAGATGTGGGGGTCGGTGAGGTCCTCATCGACGATGTCGCGCTCGTAGTCCTCGCGCGTCACTGCCTCCACATACAGGGCGCCCTGGCTCAGCAGGCTCAGGTTGCGCAGAGCGCGCTTCAAATCTTGCGGGCTGAGATAAGGCAGTACGCCCTGGCAGATGACGAAGTCAAAGGGCTTCCTGACTTGGTAATCCACCACCGAGCCGCGCTCCCACCCGTAGCGCCCGCACAGATACTCGCTGTACTCCACGCCGTGGTAGCTGGCCAAGGGGAATTCTCGCGCCACGATGTCGCGCCAGAGCCCGATGCCGCAACCCACGTCGAGCACTCGATTGACGGGCACGCGCAGGTATCGCAGATAAGCGCAGACGAATGCGCCCAAGCGCTCGGCACGCTGTGGGTCCACCACTTTGGTCTTCTTGTCGAAGTAGTACCGCTGGTAATAGGCTTCGTCGAAGATGGTGGCGGAGGCTGAGTGCATATTCACGCTTCTCGTCAGGCGCCGACCGAACGGTTCCGATACCAGGTGACGCCACTTCGCTCTGGGGTTCCTTTGGCCTTCGCGCAGGAGGAACTTCCTGCTTGCGGGGTCGTTTGCATTCGGAAGGATTCTGCCCCAAGTAGGCCTCGACCCGATCGGCGTCAAGTGGTCGCGCGTACAGCGACGCAGCGGCTCAATGTGCGTGCCGGGTCACTTCGAAATGCGTGCCGACCTGCCGGCCGACGATGTCAGCTGCGAAGTCCACGTAGCCCGGCTCGATATGCACGAGCGCGAGGTTACCGTCCAACTTCGCAACCTCGCGCCAGTCCTGCTGCTGGTGCTCCAACGGAAGATCCGCTGGCGTCTGGTTGCGGGCCATGGGATACGGCATGGCGTAAACCGGGCACGTAGGGTGGCCGGGCGCGATATACAGGGTCTCAACCCACTCTTGATAGGACATTGTCTCGTTCTTCTGACTACTGGCTCGGGCCAATATAGCGGGGCAACATGACAGTTCTGCCGAGGGTATTCACCACAAACGATGCGTGCCTGCGAGGCGGAAGTCACGAATGCTCCAGGCACGAAGCGGAGCAGGAGCAGCGGAAATGACAAGGGCGCTCGCGGGAGCGAGCGACGCTGTGTGAACGCCGGAGCTTCGTCTTTCGTGCGGAGTTCCCGTTCGATGACGCGTCGGACGGATAGAGCTGTTTGCAAAAGCGGGCAGGCACTGACAGCATTCCGAAAGCTTGGCAGGCGCACCATCGCGGCCTTGCAAGACCGAATGGAGACAACATGTTCGCTGACCACCGTGACGACTCCCGCGCCGATGCCCACCTGGCCCGCCGCACTTTCCTCCAGGCGGGTGGCGCCCTGGGCCTGGCGGGGTTGGTCCCGCGATTCGCATCCGCCCAGGGCAGCTGGCCCGGCAAGTCGGTGCGCTTCGTGGTGCCCTTCGCGCCCGGCGGAAGCTCGGAGATCGTGGCCCGCTCCACCGCGGCGGAGCTTTCCAACACGCTGGGCCAGAGCGTCTACGTCGACAACAAGCCCGGCGCCGCCGGCAACATCGCCATGGCCGAGGTCGCGCGCAGCGACGACCAGCACACGATCATCCTCGGCCACATCGGCACGCTGGCCGTGAACCCCTTCATCTTCGACAAGCTGCCCTACGATCCGAACAAGGACTTCAAGCCCGTCAGCCTGCTCGCCAAAGTGCCGAGCCTGTACGTGGTCCATCCCGACGTGCCGGCCAGGAACCTGAAGGAATTCATCGCCTACGCCAAGTCGAAGCCGGGCAAGCTCAGCTACGGTTCCGCCGGCAACGGCAGCGCCGGCCATCTGGCCTTCGAATACCTGAAGGTCACGTCCGGCGTCTTCATGCTGCACGTGCCCTACCGCGGCACCGGCCCGATGCTCACCGACCTGCTGTCGGGCCGGCTCGACGCCTCGGCGATCGGCGCGGCCGCCATCATTCCCTTCATCAAGTCGGGCAAGGTGCGCTGCATCGCCACCGGCTCGGCCCAGCGCCTGCCGCAGCTGCCGGATGTGCCGACCGTGGCCGAGCAGGGCTACCCGGGCTTCGAGATGACCCAGTGGTACGGGATGCTCGCGCCCGCGAGCATGGCGCCGGCCAACCTGGCGAAGCTCTCCACGGAAACCATGAAGGCCGTGCGATCGCCCGCCGCGACGGAGCGCCTGCGCGGCGATGCCGCCGAGGTCGTCGGCGGCACGCCGGAGCAGTTCGCCCAGTTCATCGCCGCCGAGCAGGCCCGCTGGAAGACGGTCATCGCGCGCGCGAACATCAAGCCCGACTGAAGCCGGCGGCCCTACCATCGAGGCCATGCGCATTCTGCTGGCTGAGGACGAACACACGCTGGGCACCTGGCTGTGCAAGGCGCTCGAGCACGCCGGCATCCAGGTCGAATGGGTGGACGACGGCCGCCTGGCCGATCGCGCGCTGCAGGCGCACGACCACGACGCACTGGTGCTCGACCTCGGCCTGCCCGGCCTCGATGGCCACGAGGTGCTGCAGCGCCTGCGCGAGCGCGACCAGCGGCTGCCGACGCTGATCCTCACGGCCCGGGATTCGCTGGCCGAACGCGTCGCCCTGCTGAACGCGGGCGCCGACGACTTTCTGGCCAAGCCCTTCGCCCTGGCCGAACTCGAAGCCCGCCTGCAGGCGCTGGTGCGGCGCGCGCGCGGCGTCGAGCATCCGCGCCTGGCCTGCGGCCCGCTGGTCTACGACGGCGGCCGCAAGCAGTTCACGCTGCACGGCGAGCTGCTGGCGCTGTCTCCGCGCGAGCTGTCGGTGCTGCGGGTGCTGGCGCAGCGCAGCGGCGAGCCGCTGTCGAAGCAGCAGATCCTCGACCGGGTGTTCTCGGACGACGAGAGCGTGCACCCCGAGGCGGTGGAGGTGTTCGTGCATCGGCTGCGCAAGCGGCTCGACGGCAGCGGCGTTCGCATCACGACCCTGCGCGGCCTGGGGTACGCGCTGGAGCTCGGCTGAGTGAGCGCGCTGCTGCAGCCCCTCGGCGCCGCCGCGAACTGGATGCGGCGTGCCAGCCTGCGGCAACGCCTGGCGCTGCTGCTGCTGCCGTCGCTGCTGCTGGTGACCTGCATCGAGCTCTGGATGACCCGGCACGATGCGCTCGAGGCGGCCAACGCGGCCTATGACCGCTCGGTGCTCGGCGCCCTGAAGTCGATCGATGCCAACATCTCTACCGCCTCGGGCGGGCTGTCGGTCGAGCTGCCATACACCCTGTTCGAGTTCTTCGAGCTGACCGCCAGCGGCCAGGTCTATTTCCGCGTGGCGACTTCGGACGGCCTGGTGGAGCTCGGCAGCGCCGACCTGCCCGAGCCGCGCGCCGAGCTGAGGCCCGGCGTGCCGGTGTTCTACGACGCGAGCTACTTCGGCGAGCCGGTCCGCCTGGCCGCCTACCGGCGCGAGCTCGACCGCGCGCCGGCTGGGAGCAGCGGGCGCAGCGTGCTGATCCAGGTCGGCGAAAGCACGCGCTCGCGGCAGGCGTTCAGCYCGCGCTTCGTCCGGCGCGCGGCGCTGCGCGACGGYGTGGTGCTGGCGCTGCTCCTGCTCAGCACCGCGCTGGCCCTGGCGGCGGCGCTGCGGCCCCTGACGCGGCTGGCGCGCGAGGTGCAGGCGCGCACGCCCGACGACCTCACGCGCATCGAGGATGCCGACCTGCCGGCGGACATCCGGCCGCTGGTCGGCGCGGTGAACCAGCAGATGGCCCGCACGCAGGACCTGGTGGCGCAGCAGCGCCAGTTTCTCGACGACGCCTCGCACCAGTTGCGCACCCACCTCACGACCCTGCAGATGCAGGTCGACTATGCCCGTCGCGCGCAGGATCCGGCCCAGGTGGGCCAGGCCCTCGAAGCGCTCGGCGTCGAGATCGGCCGCGTCACGCGCAGCACCCAGCAGCTGCTGGCCCTGGGCCGCAGCGACACCGTGTCGCTGGCGTTCGAGCCGGTCGACCTCGCGGCGCTGCTGCGCGACGTCGCCGTCGACCTGCTGCCGCTGGCGCGCAGCAAGCAGATCGACCTGGGCATCCACCCGCCGGCCGCGAAGCTCCGCGCCGTGGCCGATGCGGGCCTGCTGCGCGAGGCCTTGAGCAACCTGGTCGTCAACGCGATCGCCTACACGCCGGCGCGCGGCACTATCACGCTCATGGCGGTCGAGGAGCAACGCGGCTGGCGCCTGACCGTGGAAGACGACGGCCCCGGGCTCAGCGACGAGGAATGTGCGGCGCTGGGGCGGCGCTTCGTGCGCGGCAGCCGCGCGGGCCAGGGCGGGTCCGGCCTGGGGTTGGCGATTGCGCGTTCCATCGCGCAGCGCCACCAGGGTGATCTCGAACTCAAGGCCCGCGAGGGCACCCGGGGCCTTCATGCGTCGCTGTGGTGGCCTGTGGCCAGTCCGTGATGCGTGGCAGAGAAAGAAAGAGCCGTCGACCATGTTCCAGCCGAATGTCACCCGCCGCCATGTGCTGTGCACGCTCCCGGGCCTCGCGCTGCCCGGCGTCGGCGGGGCCGCCGTCGGGCCGTCTGATGATCCGAGCGCGGCGGCGGCGGAATGCGTGATCCCCGCCAAGGCGGGCGGTGGCTTCGACCTCACCTGCGCGCTGGCGCGCGACGGCCTGCAGGCGGTGCGTCCGGCGCGTCCGCCGCTGGCGCAGCGCTTCATGCCCGGCGGCATCGGCGCGGTGGCCTTCGACCGCATCGCCACCGGCCAGATGGGCGGGCCTTCGCTGCTCGTGGCGTTCTCCAGCGGCACCCTGCTCAATATCGCGCAAGGCCGCTTCGGCCCGCACTCGCCGAATGTCGCGCGCTGGATCGCCGCCCTCGGCACGGACTACGGCGTGGTCGCGGTGCACCGCGACTCGCCCTACCAGTCGCTGCAGGATGTGGTCGCGGCCCTGCGGCAGGAGCCTTCGCGCCTCGCCTTCGGCGCCGGCGGAACGGTCGGCAGCCAGGACTGGGTGAAGGCCGCGCTGCTGCTGAGGGCCGCGGGGCGCGACCCCAGGTCGATGCGCTTCGTCTCCTTCGAAGGCGGCGGCGATGCGTTGCGGGCGCTGCAGGGCAAGCACGTCGACCTGTTTCCCGGCGATGCCGCCGAAGCGCTGCAGGCCATCGCCGGCGGTGCCGCGGTGCGCATCCTGGCGGTGCTGTCGGAGACGGCGCTCGACGGGCAGCTCGCCGGCATCCCCACCGCGCGCGAACAGAAGGTGGACCTGGTCTGGCCCACCGTCCGCGGCGTCTACATGAGCGCCGCCGCCCCCGAGCCGGCCGCGCGCGCATGGATCGATGCCTTTCGCGAAGCGATGGAGGCGCCGGGCTATCCGGCCTTGCGCGAGCGCCATCGGCTCCATGCGTTCTCACGTACGGGGCGCGCACTGGAGGAATACGTCCAGGCCAGCATCGGGCGCTATCGGAGCCTGGCCTCGGATCTGGGGCTGCGGCGCTGGAACGGCTAGCGAGATTCCCGCTGGCCTGCCATGGACTGGAACCCCATCTGCACCATCGCGGTGCGACTTTCTGCATGCGTCGGGCCGGGTGCGCCCGGAACAATGTCGACATCAGTGTAAACACTGTGTTTGACGCTCTCGTTGTCACGGACCATCGACGGCCAGATCGCGCTGCGGACGGCCAGAGGCCGATGGCGCGCAACTTGCAAAAGGCACGCCATGACCGCCAGCTCGCCTCCCCCGCCCGCCAAGACCACCAAGGTCACCCGCATCGACCGCGACAGCGACAGCACCGTGCAGTCGCTCACGCGAGCGATGCAGCTGCTCGAACTGCTCGCCGAGGACGACGAGGGCTATCGCCTGGTCGACATCGCGGCGCACAGCGGGCTGTCGTCGTCCACGGCCCACCGCCTGCTCACGACGCTCGAGCAGCGGCAGTTCGTCCAGTTCGACCGCGAGACCAACCTCTGGTATGTGGGCGTGCGCTGCTTCTCCGTGGGGGCCGCGTTCGCGCGGCGCCGCCGCATCGCGCACCTGGCGCTGCCGGTGATGCGCCGGCTGCGCGACAGCACCGGCGAGAGCATCAATCTCGGCATTGCCGATCTCGGCGATATCGTCTTCGTGACGCAGGTCGAGAGCCGTGAGCTGATGCGCGCCATCGGCAAGCCGGGGTTTCGCGCGCCGCTGCACGGTACCGCGATGGGGCAGTCGATCCTGGCGGCGATGGCGGAGGACGACGTGCTGCAGTACCTGCGCACCTATGGCCTGCCGAAGCTCACCAACAACACGATCGCGCGCGCCTCGCGACTGCATGAAACGCTCGGCGAAGTGCGCCGCGCGGGCCATGCGATCGATGACGAGCAGAACGCGGTCGGCCTGCGATGCATCGCCGCCGCGATCCGCGACGAGCATGGCCAGCCCTTCGGCGCGATCTCGCTCGTAGGGCCCACGCAGCGCATCAAGAGCACCGACTTCGTGCAGCTTGGCGCCGCGGTGCGCGCCGCCGCCGACGAGATCACATCCGCCTACGGCGGCCGCGTCTAGGGGCTGGGCCCCAGCGCGGGTCTTCCACCGGCGCGCAGCGCCAAGTCATTGATCCCAAAGAGTTTTTGCGCGTCTTCCCGCGCAGCGGAATAGTCTGCTGCGCCACGCCGCGGCGGAATCCAATGGCTCATCTCTTCCCAAGTGCCGCCCGCCAACCCGTCTCACATCCCCAGGAGTCTTCATGCTGTTTCACCCTCGTCTCAAATCCATCGCGACGGTCGCCCTGGCCGTGATGCTCGGCCTGCCCGCGGCCCACGCGCAAGACAGGATCAAGCTGAAAGCCGTCGGCCAGCCGCTGGCCACCGGGCTGATCCAGAAGAACAAGGAGCAACCGTTCTTCGAGAACTTCTCGGCCAGGACCGGACTGCCGATCGACGTCGACTACAAGCCCATCGATACGCTGGGCATCAAGGACACCGAGCAACTGCGCGTCATGAAGGCCGGGCTGTTCGACATCGTGTCGCTGCGGGTGTCGCAGAACTCCCGCGACGAGCCGACCATCCTGGGGCTCGACCTGGTGGGCGCGGCGCCCGACTACGCCACCGGCCGCAAGGTGGCCAAGGCCTACTTCGACACGGCGGATGCGCGGCTGCAGGCGCAGTTCGGCGTCAAGCTGCTGGGCGTCTGGCCCTTTGGCCCGCAGATCCTCTTCTGCAAGAAGCCGGTCGCCAAGCTGGCCGACATCAAGGGCATGAAGGTGCGCGTGTACGACCAGAACCTGGCCAAGTTCATCGAGATGGTGGGCGGCACGCCGGTGCCGGTGTCGTTCGCCGACACGCACCAGTCGCTGTCGCTCGGCGTGGTCGATTGCGCGATCACCGGGCCGAGCTCGGCCAACTCGGCGGGTTGGCCTGAAGTGACGACCCACCAGATGGCGATCGGCTTCCAGATGGCGCTCAACGGCTACGGCATGACCATGAAGTCATGGAAAGCGCTGACGCCCGACCAGCAGGTGAAGCTGACCAAGGCCTTCGACGCCTTGACCGACGACGTGTGGAAGTACTCCGAAGAGCTGTTCCAGGACGCCCTGAACTGCAATGCCGGCAAGGACCCGTGCACGACCGGCAAGAAGTTCAACCTCGTCAACGTGCCGGTCACGCCGGCCGACATCGAGCTGGTGCGCAGCGCGGTCAACAAGGTGTCGCTGCCGGTGTGGGCCGAGGTGTGCGACAGGTCCAACCCCACCTGCTCGAAGACCTGGCAGGCGACGGTCGCACCGGTGCTGGGGCTGAAGTGAACAGCCGCGCCATGACGAGCGAGCGGCAGCCCATTGCGGCGTCCACCGGGAAGGTGGCGCCTGCCGGGCCTGTCGACTTCAAGACGCGCATGGAAACGGTGCTGGCCACCGCGTTCGGCGCCATCTTCCTGGGGCTGGCGGTGATCGTCACCATCGAGACCATTTTGCGAAAGGTGTTCAACATCTCGCTGCAAGGTGCCGACGAGCTGGGTGGCTACGCGTTGGCCGTCGGGTCGACGATCGCCTTCAGCCTGGCCCTGCTGGGGCGCAACCACATCCGCGTCGACGTCTTCCACGACAAGTTCCCGTTGCGCGTGCAGGCGCTTCTGAACTGGATCTCGATCCTCTCGCTGGCCGTGCTCGCCTTGTTCATCGCCTGGGTGGCGTTCAAGGTGATCCAGGACACGACGGCCTACCGCAGCACCGCGCAGACACCGTGGGCCACGCCGCTGATCATCCCGCAGGGCGTCTGGTACGCAGGCCTCGTGATCTTTGCGCTGGTGGCCTGCGGCCTGGCGCTGCGTGCGACGCAGCTGCTGCTGCGCGGCGACATCGCGACGCTGAACAGCGACTTCCATCCGAAGAGCGCGAAGGAAGAGCTGAAGGAGGAACTGGACGACCTCAAGGTGCGCCAGGCTGTCGAAGGAGAGGCACCATGAACATCGCACTGATCGGATTCGCGTTCCTCTCCATGCTCGCCCTGATGCTGGCCGGCATGCCGATCGCCGTGTCGATGGCGGCGGTCGGGATCATCGGCGGCATCGCCGCCTACGGCGTTCCGTTCATGGACTCGATCGCACCGGTGGTGTGGGGCGTTCAGAACGAAGCCCTGCTGACCTCCGTGCCGCTGTTCGTCCTGCTCGGYGAGCTGCTGCTGCGCTCCGGCATTGCCGACCGCATGTACATCGCGCTGTCGGCCTGGCTCGGCCGCCTGCCGGGTGGGCTGCTGCACACCAACATCGGCAGCTGCGCGCTGTTCGCCGCGACTTCCGGCTCGTCGGTCGCCACCGCGGCCACAGTCGGCACGGTGGCATTGCCCTCGCTGCAAAAGCGCGGCTACCCGATGCGCGCCTCGCTCGGCAGCCTGGCCGCGGGCGGAACGCTCGGCATCCTGATCCCGCCGAGCGTGAACATGATCGTGTACGGGTCGCTCACCAACAACTCGATCGGCAAGCTGTTCATCGCCGGCATCATCCCGGGCATCCTGCTCACGCTGTGCTTCATGGTCTGGATCGCGCTGTCGAGCCTGGCCAGCGGCAAGGTGATGCGCGAGCCGAAGGTGCCGCTCGACCAGCGGCTGCGCGTGCTGGTGCATCTGATCCCGCCGATGGTGGTGTTCGGCATCGTGATGGGCAGCCTCTATTTCGGGATCGCCACCGCGGCCGAGAGCGCGGCGCTCGGCGTGATGGCGGCGCTTGCCTTCGTGTGGCAGTCGGGCAAGCTGAACTGGGAGCTGCTGCGAAACTGCTTTGTCTCGACGGCACGCGTGAGCGGCATGATCCTGCTGATCGTCGCGGCGGCCTTCATCCTCAACCTGACGGTGAGCCTCACCGGCGTGGCCGAGGCGATGACGAAGTGGGTCGCGGGCCTGGGCCTGTCGGCCACCGGCCTGATCCTCGCGCTGATCGTGTTCTACCTGATCCTGGGCATGTTCATGGACGTGCTGTCGATGCAGGTCGCGACGATCCCGATCACCTACCCGATTGCGACGGCGATCGGTGTCGACCCGATCTGGTTCGGCATCTTCATCGTGCTGATGTGCGAGTTGGGCCTGATCACGCCGCCGGTGGGCATGAACCTGTTCGTGGTGCATGGCATCCGTCCGGACAAGGGCGGCATCGAGGATGCGATCTACGGTGCCTTGCCCTATGCGCTGATCATGATCCTGTTCACGCTGCTGCTGATGGCCGTGCCGCAGCTGGTGACCTGGTTGCCGGCGCACATGTGAGGAAGCGATGAACACACCGCTCTGGYAGCTCACTGCGGCGCAGCTCGTGGCCGGCTTTCGCGATGCGTCGTTCACGCCGACCGAGGCGCTGCGGGCCTGCATGTCGCGCAGCGCCGAGGTCAACCCACGGCTGAATGCGCTCATCACGCTCGACGGCGAAGGCGCGGCGCACGCCGCCGAGGAAAGCACCGCGCGCTGGCGCGCAGGCCGGGCGCTCGGCGCGCTGGACGGGGTGCCCGTCACCATCAAGGACAACCTGCAGGTGCTCGGCCTGCCGACCCACTGGGGCAGCCGTGCCCTCGGCGGACTCATCGCCGAGCGCGACGAGCTTCCGGTGGCAAGACTGCGCGAAAGCGGTGCCGTGATCTTCGGCAAGACCAATGTGCCCGAGTTCACGA
This sequence comes from Variovorax sp. P1_H12_2, assembly GCF_056405335.1. Lineage (NCBI taxonomy): Bacteria > Pseudomonadati > Pseudomonadota > Betaproteobacteria > Burkholderiales > Comamonadaceae > Variovorax > Variovorax sp. P1_H12_2. The sequence continues at coordinate 2,126 of NZ_JBFUCI010000145.1, read as the reverse complement.
TGCAGGGCTACACCAACAATCCGGTGTTCGGCCCCACCGGCAACCCGTGGAACCCGGCGCTGACGCCGGGCGGCTCGTCGGGTGGCGCGGTGGCGCTGGTGGCTGCCGGCGGATGCCCGATCGCGCTGGGCACCGATGGCGGCGGGTCGATTCGCAGGCCCGCCTCGCACACCAACCTGGTCGGCTTCAAGCCCTCTCGCGGACGCGTGCCGCGCGGCGGCGGGCTGCCGCCGATCTTTCTCGACTTCGAAGTGGCTGGACCGATCGCCCGCAGCGTGGCAGACGTGGCTGCGGTGATGCAGGTGATCGGGCGCGGCCCGATGGAGGAGGGGAGTTCGCCGGGCGCGCGCATTCTCTTCATACCGCGCTTCGGCGATCACCCGGTCGATCCGCAGATCGCAGCGTTGACACGAGCGGCCGCGCAAAGAATCGCAGCGCTGGGGCACGAGGTCACGACGGCGCAGGACTTCGGCATGGTCGAAGCGGTCAACGAACGCTGGTCGCTGCTGGCCCAGGTGGGCCTGGCGTGGCTTGTCGCGCATCCGCAGGAGCTGTCGGGCCGGCCCTTCGATCCGTCGCTGTTCGGCCCGGTGATGCAGGCGAACGCCGAAGCCGGCCGCAAGGCCACGGCGGCCGATCTGTTCGACCTGCTGTTCGAGGCAGAACGGCTGCGCGCCGCGCTGGCGCGCCTGTTCGACCAGTACGATTTCCTGTTGACGCCGGCGGCGGCCGCGCTGCCCTGGCCGGCGAACGAGACCCACCCGACGCGCATCGATGGACGCGAGGTCGGCCCGCGAGGCCATGCCGTGTTTGCGGGTTTCGCCAACGCCGTCGGCCTGCCGGCCATTGCGCTGCCATGCGGCTTCGCGGACGGCCTGCCGGTCGGCATGCAGCTGGTGGCCCGCGAGGGCGCGGACGCCGCGCTGCTCGCGCTGGCCCGCTCGATCGAACAGGCGGATCCATGGCAGCGCTTTCCCGAGCTCTGACGATGTCGGCCGCCGTGGTCGCCGAGCTCACGCCGGACGCTGCCGCGCAGGCACTGTGCCGTGCGCGGCGCGATGGCCGACGGGTGCCGTCGATGCTGCTGCAGCCGCGAAATCGCGGCGAGGCCTATGCGATCCAGGACGCGACGCTGGTCGCGATCGGTTCGATCGGCGGCTGGAAGGTCGGCGCGGCCGGCCCCGGCCAGGAGCCGATCTGCGCACCGCTGCCGGCCGAAGGGCTGGTGCCCGGCGCAGCGGTGCTCCAGGGCTCCGCCTGGCACTTGCGCGGGGCCGAAGCCGGGGTCGCCTTCCGCCTCGGGTCCGACCTGCCGCCGCGCGCGCGCCCCTACACGCGCAACGAGCTTGCGCTGGCGATCGGGTCGGTATTGCCTGCGATCGAGATCGCGGAAACCCGCCTGGCCGACTGGCTCGATGCGGACCCTGACGCGCTCCTCGCCGATCTGCTGTGCCACGGCGGACTGGTGCTCGGCGAGCCCGAGCCTTTCGATCCCGCCTGGTTCGATTTGAAGCAGGTCGAGGTCATGATGCGCTTCGACGATCAGGTCGTCGCGCACACGGTCGGCGAGCACCCCCAGCCGGATGTCGGCGGCCTGCTGGTGTGGCTGGCCAATCATTGCGCGGCGCGGGGTGCCGGGCTCAAGGCCGGCCAGGTCGTCACCACCGGCTCGTGCACCGGCATGCTGTTCGCCTCGCAAGGGACGGCCGTGCGGGTGGAAGTGGCGGGCCTCGCGCCGCTGAGCGTGTTCTTCTGAGCTTCCTTTCGAAGCCGACAACAGGAAATCCATATGTCCCTTTCAAAGATCGATGCAGTCGCCGACGCATTGGTGCGCGCGCGTCGCGACAACACCCTGCGCCTTGCCGCGCCCCTGGCCGATGCGCTGGGCAGCGCGGACGATGCCTACGCGGTGCAGCAGCGGGTGGCCGGCGAGCTCGGCTGGTTCGCGACCTCGCCGCCGCGCTACTGGAAGGCCGGCGGCCCGTCGCGCGACGCCGAGCTGACCTGCGCGCCGCTGCCGCCCGCCGGCGTGTGGACGAGCCCGGCGCGCGCCGGCCACTGGCCGTTCCACATGCGCGGCATCGAGGCCGAAGTGGCCTTGCGGCTCGGACGCGAGGTCGATGAAG
>NZ_JBFUCI010000144.1:0-13818 GCF_056405335.1 Variovorax sp. P1_H12_2 | reverse complement strand
GCTGCCGGGCGCCAGCCCCGAGACCATGGCCTCGTCGGTCGCGCTGCCGCTCGAGAAGCAGTTCTCCACCATCCCGGGCCTGCAGACCATCAGCTCGGTCAACACCCAGGGCGTGACCTCGGTCACGCTCGAGTTCGTCAGCACGCGCGACATCGACGCCGCCGCGGTCGACGTCCAGGCCGCCTTGCTGCGAGCCCAGCGGCAACTGCCGGCCGAACTGACCCAGCTGCCTTCCTATCGCAAGGTCAACCCGGCCGATGCGCCGGTGCTGTTCATCGCGATGGTGTCGAACTCGATGACGCCGGCCGAGCTCAACGACTATGCCGAGAACCTGATCTCGCCGACGCTGTCGACCATCGACGGCGTGGCGCAGGTGGCGGTCTACGGACAGAAGCGCTTCGCGGTCCGCATCAAGGCCGACGCCGACCTGCTCAACGCGCGCAACATCACGCTCGACGAACTTGCCAATGCGGTGCGCCTGGCCAACGCCAACACGCCGGTCGGCGTGCTCGACGGCCCGCGCCAGACGCTCACGATCCAGGCCAACGCGCAGATGCTCAAGGCCGCCGACTTCGCCAAGCTGATCGTCGGCCAGCGCAACGGCGCGCCGGTGCGCCTCGACGAGGTGGCGACCATCGAGGACAGCTTCGAGTCGGTCAAGACCGCGAGCAGCTTCAACGGCCAGAGTTCGATCTCGCTGGCGGTGCAGCGCCAGCCGAACGCCAACACGGTGCAGGTGGTCGATGCGGTGCGCGCGCTGATGCCGCGCTTCAAGGAGGAGCTGCCGCAATCGGTCGAGATCAACATGGTCAACGATCGTTCGCTGTCGATCCGCGAAGCCGTGCACGACGTCCAGCTGACGCTGCTGGGCACCATCTTGCTGGTGGTGCTGGTGATCTTCCTGTTCCTGCACCGCCTGGTGGCGACGCTGATCCCGGCGCTGACGATCCCGATCTCGCTGGTCGGCGCGGTGGCGCTGCTCTATGCCTTCGGCTACAGCCTGGACAACGTCTCGCTGCTGGGCATCACGCTGGCCGTGGGGCTGGTGGTGGACGACGCCATCGTGGTGCTCGAGAACATCATGCGCTACGTCGAGAAGGGCATGGAGCCTTTCGCCGCCGCGCTGCGAGGCGCCCGCGAGGTCGGCTTCACGATCATCTCGATCTCGATCTCGCTGGTGGCGGTGTTCATCCCGATCTTCTTCATGCCGGGCGTGATCGGGCTGCTGTTCCACGAATTCGCGGTGGTGGTGGGGCTCGCGGTGATGGTCTCGGCGGTGGTCTCGCTGACGCTGGTGCCGATGCTCGCGAGCCGCCTTCTCAAGCACACGCCGCACGGCGGCACGCCCGATCACGAAGAAGCGCATCCCGAGCCGGGCACGGCGATCGGGCGGGCCTTCGAGCGCGGCTATCGCCGGGTGCATGGTGGCTACATGCGCTCGCTCGACTGGACGCTCGCCCATCGTCCGCTGATGCTGATCGTCGCGGCCTCGACCTTCGCGCTCACGGCCTGGATGTTCATCACCATTCCGAAGGGCTTCTTCCCCGAGGAGGACATCGGCCAGATCCAGATCACGACCGAGGCCGCCGAGGACATCTCCTTCCCGGCCATGAAGGCGCTGCAGGACCGCGTGGCCGTGGCGCTGCAGGAGGATCCGAGCGTGGCCTATATCAACTCCTTCATCGGCGTCGGCGGGCCGACCGCGACCCAGAACTCGGGCCGCCTGTTCGCGGTGCTGAAAGCGCGCAGCGAGCGCCCGCCGATGCCGCAGGTGCTGGAGTCGCTGCGCAAGCGCTTCCGCGAGATCCCGGGCATCGCGGTCTACATGCAGCCGGTGCAGAACCTGCGCCTGGGCGGCCGCCAGAGCAAGGCGCGTTTCCAGTACACGCTGCAGAGCGTCAACGCCGGCACGATGGGGGTCTGGGCCGACCGGCTGATGGAGAAGATGCGCGCCGACCCGGTGTTCCGCGACGTCACGAGCGACTCGCAGAACCGCGGCCTGCAGGCCACGCTCGACATCGACCGCGACAAGGCCGGGGTGCTCGGCGTCGCGGTCGGCGACCTGCGCACCGCGCTCTACAACGCCTATGGCGACCGCCAGATCGGCAGCATCTACGGCGACAGCAACACCTACCAGGTGATCCTGTCGGCGGCCGACGACGACCGCCGGTTCGAGGAGGACATGTCGCGGCTGTCGGTGCGCAACAAGGCCGGCCAGCTGGTGCCGCTGTCGGCGTTCTCGACCGTCAAGCGCACCGTGGGACCGACCGCAGTCAACCACCAGGGCCAGCTGCAGGCGGTCACGGTGTCGTTCAACCTGGCGCCCGACGTGCCGCTGGGCAATGCCACCGCGAAGATCGATCAGTTCAAGGCCGAGCTGAAGATGCCCGAATCGATCATCACCAGCTACGGTGGCGACGCGGCCGTGTTCCAGAGCTCGCAGTCGAGCCAGGCGGTGCTGCTGGTGCTGGCGATCCTGGTGATCTACGTGCTGCTCGGGGTGCTCTACGAGAGCTACATCCATCCGCTGACCATCCTGGCCGGATTGCCCTCGGCGGCGGTGGGCGCGCTGCTTTCGCTCAAACTGTTCGGCTTCGACCTGACCTTGATCGCGACGATCGGCATCCTGCTCTTGATCGGCATCGTGAAGAAGAACGCCATCATGATGATCGACTTCGCGCTCGCCGCCCAGCGCAGCGAGGGCATGAAGCCCGAGGACGCCATCCGCGAGGCCTGCCGGCTGCGCTTCCGGCCGATCCTGATGACCACGCTGGCCGCCATGATGGGCGCGCTGCCGCTCGCACTGGGCCTCGGTGCCGGTGCCGAGCTGCGCCAGCCGCTCGGCGTGGCAGTGGTCGGCGGCCTGATCTTCTCGCAGGTGATCACGCTCTACATCACGCCGGCGATCTATCTCGCGCTCGATCGCTACAGCGGCAGCGGACCGCTGCAGGAACTGCCGAGCGAGCAGATCGCGCACGCGGGGGGCGCGTCGACTTGAGCCACCCCTGCCCCCGGGTCAGGGCGGAGTCGTGCGTTCCAGCCTTGCGGTGATGGCGGAGGGCGGCGTGCTGCGGCTGAACGGCTCTTTGCGGCCGAACGGGTCGCTGTCTGCGAGGGGCCGTGCCGGTGCTGCCGGGCGGCTGTCCCCGTCGATCACTCGCTCGACCCAGTCGCACGCCAATGCCATGAAGATCTGTTGGGACGCCTGCGAGGTCAGGCTGTGGTCGATTTCGCGAATGAACCGGTATTCCACCTTGTGGGCGAACGGTTCATTGACGAAAGGCCCGAGCTGGTCGAGGTTCCGATCCTTCACGTGGACGGAGCCGGTATAGAGAAGCATCATGGCCACGTTGCGGTCGGCCAGCTGGTTCATTGCGCGGCAGAAGAACTCGGGCGTTTGGTCCGGCGCGGTAGGTTCGAAAATGTCCTGAGCGCTTGCGACCTGCGGCTTCGACAACAGCTTGCGCTGGAACCAGTGCGACACGCGACCGAGGAAAGCTCCGAGACTGGGATCGGCGAGCGCTCGGCGCGCGCTGCGTTCCAGGCGCGCCCGGCGTCCAGGGAAGCCGGCGCCGTCGAACATCAGGAGCCCGACCACGCGGGGGTCCGCGACCCCGAGGCACAGGCCGTTGTGGGCGCCGGAGCACAGGCCGATCACAACGAAGCGGTGGATGCCGAGCGTGGTGCCGATCAGGTCCATCGCCGCCTGAAGGTCAAGCATCGCCTGCGTTCGAAAGTGCGCCGTAGTGCTGGCTGGGCGGCTGTCGCCGAGTCCGGCGAGATCGATGCGAATGCTGCTGACGCCGCGCGCCGCCATCTGCCGTGCCAGCTTCACGTTGCAGCGCCGCGGGCCGATGCGGTGGATCGCTCCCATGTTGAGCATCAGGCAGGCGACGGGGGCCTTCCGGCCATCGCCGGGCGTCGTGATGATGCCGATCAGCGAGCCGTCCGGCCCGAACTGCACGGGGGTTTCTTTGTATTCTGTGTAATCACTCATTGATTTCTGCCAGCAGGCGTTGCAGCGCCTCGGTCGGAACCATGGCGCTGTCGCTGAAAGGGTCGGACGTCCAGACCAGCGAATGCTGGAACGGCGACAGCCTGACCGGAATCTGGCGCTCGGCTTCCGCGCGCGCCCACCGGTTGGCGAGATCGTCCTGGGCGCTGGCCAGCACCACGGTCTCGTGCGACGCCGTCAATTGGAGAGTCTGTGGGGTGAGCGCGCGCAGCTGGCCCCGGAGTGCGGTCGAGACACCGAAGCCGAGCAACTCGTCGGTGAAGGCGTCGTTGTCCGTCGTCAGGCGACGACGCCACGCACGATCGGGAATCCAGTAGGAGGCCTCGAGTGCCGAGACGTGCCTTTCCCTCAGTGCATCGAGGTAGCGCGTGCCGTCCACGACCGGGTCCCACAGGAGGAGCCGCGACGGATCGCTGCGGCCGCTGCGTGCCGCCAGCACGGCCAGGGTGGCGCCCAGGCGCGATCCGAGCCACACGATGCGCCGCGGGGCGGTCAGCCGATGCAGTTCCTCGTGCGCGGTACAGACATCGCGCCGCCAACCCTCGAGGTCACCATCGGTGTCGTTGCCGGATGAATCGCCGGTGCCGTGGCAATCGAAGCGCAGCACCGCGACGCCAAGTCGCGCGAGCCGGTCGGAGAGGACCCGGAACAAGCGGTGGGTGCGGATCATTTCCTGCCCGAACGGCGCGCAGATCAGGACCGCGATGTCGCTCTCGCGTTCAGGCGGATGAAAGAGACCGAACAGGCGGCGCGAGGGCGGTCCGAAAAGCATCGGGGTCATGCGTAAAACTCGTTGTCTTGGCAGGTGAGGCGTGGTGCGTCGACCTCGACGACCTCGGGCTCGAGTATCCGGGCGATCGCGCACACCACGCCCTCGGCGCCGTCGAATGAGTGCAGCGCGAGCCGCGTCACCGTCCCGTCGAGGTGGATTCGGACTTCGCGCGCATCCTCGTCCAGACCTGCTTCGAAGCTGCGCGTGTCGACGCCGAGCCCTATGCCGGTGGCCTTGAGGCAGGCCTCCTTGCGCGTCCAGCACACCAGGAAGGCTCGTTCGCGCCGCTCCGGCGGGACGGCCGCCAGCGCACGCTGTTCCGCTGCCGTGAAGTAGTTGGCGGCCAGCGCATCCGCATCCGGCATGGGCCGCAGCAACTCGACGTCGACGCCGATCTCGGCACTCTCGCTGGTCGCGATCAACGCCACCGATTGACTGTGACTGAGGTTGAAATGAACATTGGCCGGCTCGGTCAGCGCGGGCTTGCCGAAGGCGCCGAGCGTGAATTCCAGCAAGGCGCCCGGGATGCCGGTCTGCTGGGACAGCGTGCTGCGCAGCGCGGCATGCGCGGCGACGAAGCGATGCCTGTCGCGTGCGAAGACGAAGCGGCGCGCGCGCGCCCATTCGTCGTCCGACAGGCAGGCAACGGCCTGCGGCATCGGGGCACTGTCGAGATCGGCGCACCACAACTGGCAGTGCGATATCGAGGGAAGCTGCACGAGGGACATGGCGCTTCAGCCTTTGCGGCCCCAGCCCGAGAACACGCGCCCCAGAAAGCCAGGGCGCGATTCGCTCGCCGCCGGCGCCGCGGCGGCCATGTCGATGGCGGTGCCCGCGGCGGCGGCGGCCAGTTGCCCGAGCGTCTCGAAGACGTAGCGGCGCGGCTCGACGCGGAAGCCCATCACCGGCTCGGCCTGCTGGATCACGCGCATCGCGAGCAGCGAATCGCCGCCCAGGTCGAAGAAGCTGTCGTTCGCCCTGATCTCGTTGACGTCGATGTTGAGCGCGCTGCCCCAGATCTGGGCGAGACGTGCCTGCTCGGGCAGCAGGAGCTCCTGATCGTGCGCGGCGCGCACGGGCTGGGGCGCCGCGGCCGGCGCGTCGCTGGCGGCCAGGCGCTGCAGGTACTGCGCGCTGGGCGAGCCGGCGAGGGTGGAGATCGCCTCCAGCGTCTGCTCCGGCTCATCGGCCAGGCGCCGCAGCAGTTCGACGTAGCGTTCCTTGAAGGCGGCACCGGTTTCGCTCAGGTAGATGTCGGCGTTGTAGACCACGGCGCCTTCGAGGCCGTCGGGCTTGTCCATCAACCAGATGCCGAGGTCGTCGGTGGCACCGTTCTGCGTCAGGTACAACTGGCGGTCGGCAAGACCGCCCATCGTGAGCGGCCGCTCACGTGCATCCTGGAAGGAGAACAGCGCCTGGTACAGCCCGGCGCCCTGATTCCGCTCGGCGAATTCGGGTTCGCTGGCCAGTCGCTCGAAGGGGATCTGCTGATAGCCCATCACCGCGACGAGTTCGGCCTTCACGTAGCCCATGAACGCGCCGACGGACAGCGACTTGTCGATCTGGAAAGACAGCGGCAGCAAGTTGTTGAAGTAGCCCATCACCGACTGCAGCTCCGGTGCTTCGCGCCCGCGCACAGGCGTCGCGATCACGATCGACCGGCTCTGGACGATGCTGCTCATCATGAGGGCGAACACGCCGAGCGTGAGCATGCTGAGCGTCACGTCGTGGCGGCGGCCCAGTTCGCGCAGCCGCTCGGTCAGGTCCCGGTCGAGACGGATCCCGTGCGAGCTGCCCTGGCCGCTCATGCCCGCGCGGCGCGGCATGTCGGTGCGCGCGGCCTTCGGCATCGGGGCGCGCGCGAAGCGGTCCTTCCAGAACTGCAGCTGCGCCTCGGACTCGGGTGTTTCCAGCCATCCCGAAAACCACTCGGCATAGTCGCCATGGGTCACTTCGAGCGCCGGCAGTCCGTCGGGCTGGCCCCGGACCAGTGCGCCGTAGATCGTCGACAGCTCGCTTTGCAGGATGTCGAAGGACCAGCCGTCCCAGACCAGGTGGTGGGGCACGAACACGAAGACATGGTCGTCGTCCGCCATCCGGAAGAGCGCCGCGTGGAACATCGGCGCGCGATGGATGTCGATGGGGCGATCGGCCAGCTCGCGCATCTGCGCCGACAGCGCCGCCTCGCGGTCGTCGGCGGCGAGACGGCCCAGATCGACGACGGGCAGCTCGTAGTCGATGCTCGGCGCGATCAGCGCAGCCGGCACGCCGGTGGCGGGATCCTGGCCGATCGAGGTGCGCAGCGACGGTTGTCGCGCGATGATGGCGCGCAGGGTGGCCTGGAACTTCGCGACGTCCAGCGGGCCGCCGAAGCGGTGCGCCGAAGGCGCGTTGTAGGTCGAGCGGCCCGGATGCAGCTCCTCGAGGAAGCGGACGCGATCCTGCATCGGGATCAAGGGCGCGCTGCGCCGTTGCGCGTTGTGCGGGATCGGTTCGGCGCGCGGTGCACCGTCGATGCGCAGTGCCTCGATGAACGCTGCCAGTTGTTCGGCGGTGGGTGCCTCGAACAGCGCGCGCATCGGCACCTTGATGTCGAACTCGCCGCTGAGCAGCGTCGCCAGGCGCGCGGCCAACAGCGAATGACCGCCGAGCGCAAAAAAGTCGTCGCGGATGCCGAGGCCGGGCAGGTTGAGCACGCGCTCCATCGTCGCCAGCACCACCTGCTCGCGCTCGTTGCGCGGTGCCAGCCGTTCGCCGGATCCCGTGCGTGTCTCGACCGGTCGGGGCAGCGCCTTGCGATCCACCTTGCCGTTGGGCAGCAGCGGCAGCGCGGGCAGCGCCACGATGTGCTGCGGCAGCATGTACTGCGGCAGCCGCGAGCGCAGCCTCTCGCGCAGCGCGTCCTGATCGCAAACCGCCCCGGACTCCATCGCGAGATAGGCGACCAGCCGGACATCGCCGGGGGTGTCCTCGCGCGCCAGCACCACGCTGCGCGATACGCCGGGCGCCTCCTCGCAGCGCGCCTCGATCTCGCCGAGTTCGATCCGGTAGCCGCGCACCTTGACCTGGAAGTCGAAGCGGCCCATGTGTTCCAGCAGGCCGTCGTTGCGCCAGCGGCCACGGTCGCCGCTGCGGTAGATCAGCGTGTCGACACCGTCGATAGGCGTGGTGACGAAGCGCTCAGACGTCAGTTCGGGCCGGTCGAGGTAGCCCGAGGTCACGCCCATTCCGCTGATGCAGATCTCGCCCGGCACGCCGACGGGGCAGGGCTGCAGGTTGTTGTCCAGGATCCAGACGCCGGTGTTGGCCATCGGGCGGCCGATCGAGACGCCGTTCGCCGCGATGCGCGCCCGGTCCATGCGCCAGACGGTCGACCACACCGTGGTCTCGGTCGGGCCATAGAGGTTCCAGAGTTCGTCGCAGCGCCCGAGCAGGTCGAGCGACAGGTCTGCAGGCACCGGCTCGGCGCCGATCCAGGCGCGGAAACCGGGCGGCCCCGACCACTTCGCATCGAGCAGCAACCGCCACATACCGGGCGTCGCCTGCAGGATGGTGATGGATTCCGACGCCAGCAGCTCGGACAGCCGGAAGCCGTCCATCGCGGCGTCTCGCTGCACGATCACGATCTCGGCGCCCGCCGCGAGCGGCAGCATGACCTCGGGGATCGCCATGTCGAAAGACAGGGTGGTGACGGCGGCCAGGCGATCGCCGGCCGTGATGCCGGGCTCGCGCTGCATGGTCTGCATCAGGTTGGCGACCGCGCGGTGCGGCACGCACACGCCCTTGGGCTGGCCGRTGGAGCCGGAGGTGTAGATCACATAGGCCGTGTCTTCGGCCTGGGGATCCTGCGGGCCGGCCTCGAGCGGCGTCGCCGGCTGGTCGAGCCAGCCGCTCTCGCGGTCGAGCAGAAGCACCCGCTGTTCCGCGTCGGCGCACCAGCTTCGGGGCGCGACGGCGATCGATGAACCCGTCAGCAGCAGGCCCAGCCGCGCATCCTCGGCGTAGTAGTCGAGGCGGGAGGGGGGAAACGCGGGGTCCAGCGGCACATAGGCGGCGCCGCTTTTCAGAATGGCGAGCAGGGCCACGAACATGTCCGTGCCGCGCTCCAGACACAGTCCCACGCGCTGGCCGCGACCGATGCCGCGGGCACGCAGCGCGTGCGCCAGGCGATTCGAGCGTTGGTCAAGTTCGCCGTAGTTCATGCGCAGCGTGCCGTCGCGCAGCGCCGGCCGGTCGGGCTGCAGGGCGGCATGCGCCGCGAAGCCCGCATGCATCAGCGGGGCGCCTTCCAGAGGCGTCGGGATCGGCTGCAGGGCCAGCACCGCACGCGCCTCGTCGGCCGACAGCAGCTCGAGCCGGCCGACCGGTTGTCTCGGATCACGCACCACGGCGCGCAGCAGGCATTCGTACATGTCCAGCCAGCGGCGCACGGTGGCATCGTCGTACAGGTCGGTGTTGTACTGGGCCTCCATCTGCATGCCGCCGGCCACCGGCGTCACGTTGAGGAACAGCTCGAAGTTCTCGTAGCGACGTCCGATGGTGCTCTGGGCGAGCCGCAGATCGGGGAAGTTGCCGTCGTCGGGCGTGGCGTCGCGATCGACGTTGAACAGCACGTTCACCAGCGGCAGCCGGCTGGGGTCGCGCGGCACCGGCAGCTTCTTGAGCAGCGAGCCGTAGGTCAGGGTCTGGTGCTCGAAGGCGTCGAGCAGGGCGCTGGCCGACTGGCGTGCCAGGGTCACGAAGGGCGTTTGGCCGTCGACGGCCACGCGGATGGGCAGCAGGTTCACGCAATGCCCGACCAGCGAGGGCATCTCGCTCGGCATCTGGCCCGCCGCCGCGATGCCGACCACCAGGTCGTCCTGCGCGGTCAGGCGGTGCAGGGTCGCGGCGAAGGCGCTGAACATCGTGGCGAACAGGCTGATCCCCGCGGCGGCGCCGGTCTTGCGCAGGGCGTCGATCAGGTCCTGGCCCAGCACGCGGTCGATGCGCCGCGCATTGAAGGTGCGCACGGCCGGCCGTGGGTGATCGAGCGGGAGTTCCAGCGCCGGCAGGCTGCTGCCCGTGAATCGCGACAGCCAGTAGTCGATGTGGCCCTGCATGTCGGGGCCGGCCGACTCCGCGGCTTCCCAGGCCGCGTAGTCGGAGTACCGGGCGGGCGGCTCGAGTCCCGGGCCGGCGCCGATCTGCTCGGCGTACAGACGTCCCAGATCCTGGCTGATGACGCCCCAGGACCAGCCGTCGCAGATCGCGTGGTGCGCGGTCATCAGCAATACGTGGTCGCTGGCCGACAACCGGTAGAGCGCGGCCCTGAACAGCGGGCCCGTCTCGAGCTGGAACGGTTCGAGCACCGCGGCCAGGGCGCCATCGTCGAGGCTGAGGTGCCGGGCCGCCGGGTCCAGCGCGCTCAKGTCGTGCTCGGCGAGCTGGAGCGGCATGGCCTCGCCGATCAGCAGCTGCGTGCCGTCGGGCGAAATGGTGGAGCGCAAGGATTCGTGCCGCGCGACCAGGCGGTCGAGCGCCTCGACCAACGCGCGCGTGTCGAGCGGCCCCTTGAGCTGAAGCCGCAGCGACTCGTTGTAGGCCAGCGATGCTTGCGGGCTCAACTGGTCGCCGAGCCAGACTTCGCGCTGGGCCTCCGTGGTCGGGATGACCTGCTCGATCAGGCCCGCCGCGAACGGATCGAACTCGTCGGCGGCATCCGCACCGGCGGCGGAGGGGGAAAGGACGGCTTCGCTCATGCTTGGAACCTGGTGTATTTGCCTTGGGCGGCCGGGTCCGGCACGAACCAGGCGGGTTGTCCGTCCCGGTCGCGGCCCAGCCGGGCGTTCGGTACGGGCGGCTGTGACGGGTCGAAGTCCGGCTTGGCCACGGCGCGCCGCGGCAGCAGTTCGGCTTCCTGCATTTCGGCCACCGATTCCTTGAAGGCGGACTTGATGGTCGCGATGTCCTGCTGCGTGTGCGCGGTGGTCATGAAGCAGGGGAAGTTGTCCAGGATGTGGACGCCGCGGCTGCGCATCATGGCAAACAGCAGATCCTGCAGCGGATGGTCCTCCTGCCAGCTCACGCGCCACAGCGACGAGAAGTAGCGGATCTCGATCGGTGCGCCCACCTCGCGGCAGAAGGAGCTGAGCTCGTCGGCCATGGCCGCCGTGTGCAGGTTGAGCTGGGTCTGCAGCTTGTTGTTGTCCTGCTTCAGGTGTTCGAGCGCCGCCTTGGCCGCAGCCAGCGCGAGCGGATGCCGCACGAAGGTGCCGGCGAAGTAGGTGACGCCCACCGTCGGCACGGAGTCGTCGCCGTACTGCCAGGCGCCGCCGTCGAGCGCGTCCATGTAGGCGCGCTTGCCGGCAATCACGCCGACCGGAAAGCCGCCGCCGAGCACCTTGCCGTAAGTGGCCAGGTCGGCGCGGATGCCGAACACCGCCTGGGCGCCGCCCAGGTGCGAGCGGAAGCCGGTGATGACCTCGTCGAAGATCAGGCAGGTCTCGGACTTCTCGGTGATGGCGCGCACCTCGCGCAGGAATTCGCGCGGCTGGAAGTCGGGCCGGCGGCTCTGCACCGGCTCGGCCAGCACGGCGGCCAGGTCGTCGGCGTTGGCGCGGATGAACTCCAGCGCCTCGGGCGTGCCGTAGTCGAGCACCCGGATGTCGCCGAACATGCCCTGCAGCACGCCCGGTGCCGCCGACATGCCCTTGTGGTTGCGGCCGGCGCGCACCAGCACCTCGTCGAAGGTGCCGTGGTAGGAGCCCGAGAACACCACCACGGTGCTTCGGCCGGTGACGGTGCGGGCGATGCGGATGGCCGCCATCACCGCTTCCGAGCCGGTGTTGCAGAGGGCGGCGCGGTCGAAGCCGGTGAGCTCGCACAGCAGCCGGGTGACGTCGGCGGCCAGCGGATGCTGCGGGCCGATCTCGTAGCCCAGGTCGAGCTGCCTCTTCACCGCGTCGTTGATGAAGTCCGGCGTCCAGCCGAAGAGGTTCATGCCGAAGCCGTTGAGGGTATCGACGTACTCGTTGCCGTCGATGTCCCACATGCGCGAGCCCTTGGAGCGCTCGATCACGATCTGGTAGGTGATCTCCTTCGTCGCCGGACGGAAGCCGTTGACCACCCGCGGGTCGGCCATGTGGGGCCGGTTCTGCTCGGTGAAGGCCTTGCTCTTGCGGGTGCGTTCCACGTAGCGGCGCATGAAGGCGGCCAGACGCGCCTTCTGGCGCTCGGTCGGTTCCTTGCTCTGCGTGTGGATGCGCGCGATCGCGCCGAAGGCCTTCTTGACGTCGTACTTGGGCGTGACGACGGCCTCCTCGGGCTCGGGATTGGACGCCGTGGCCGCGGCGGTGGCCATGGGCGTGGGTTGCTCCACCGCCGGCACCGGCAGCACGGGGCTGACCGGAACCATTGGCGCCGCCGACAGCAATGCGAGTTGCTGTTGCATCAATTGCATCTGCTGCGCGATCACCTGCTGCACGAGGCTGCCACCCGCCGCGGGCTGCATCGCCGGCAATGCCATGGCGGCAACCGCTGGCTGTTGCTGCGCCAGTGCGGGCTGCATGGCTGCGACCGGCGCCGCGGTGATCACGGGCGCTGCGACCGGGTCGGGCGGCAGCGTGGCATCGAGGAATTCGGCCAGCGCGTCGAAGCTGCGATAGCTCTCCATCAGCTGCCGGAAGCTCAGGTTGACCTTGAAGGTCTTCTTGACCTGCATCGCCGCCTGCGTGAGCGTGAGCGAATCCAGGCCGATCTCGACGAAGGGCGCGGCGCCCTCGACATCCGCCATCTCGATGCCCGAGAGGTTCTCGAAAAGGTCGCGCAGTTGCATGACGAGCGCAGCGCGGCGTGCGGGAGGTGCGGAAGTGGCGGCGGCTGTCATGGTCAACTCCGGAATCGAGGGGGGCGGTGGCACGGAAGGGGAAGCAAGCGACACGAGCGCCGGTGCCGTGGGCGCGGCGGCAATGTCGACCCAGAAGCGCTTGCGCTCGAAGGGATAGGTGGGCAGGCGCACGCGCTGCCTGCGGCCGCGTGTGTCGAGGGCGCCGAGGTCGATCTCGACGCCTTGCGTCCAGAGCCGTCCGGCGCCGAGGCGCCAGGCGGCGCTTTCGCCGGCCGGCTGGTCGGCCAGCAGCGCGGCGGCTGCAGCGGGCTGCACCTTGGTCGCATGCTGGCGCACCAGCGTCGCGAGCGTGTTGCGCGGGCCGATCTCGATGAACAGCGGGTGCGCGAGTTGTGCCTGCGCTTCGCGCACGGCGGGCGAGAAGCGAACTGTCTCGCGCAGGTGGCGTGCCCAGTAGCGTGGGTCGGTGGCTTCCTCGGCACTCAGCAGGCGGCCGGTGAGCGTGGAGTAGATCGGCAGGCCCGGGGCGGCGAGCGGGGTTTCGCGCACCAGCGCCTCGAAGGGCGCAACCGCCGCATCCATCATCGCGGAGTGGAAGGCGTGCGAGGTCTGCAGCGTCTTGGCGACGATGCCCTTGGCTTCGAGCGCGGCGCGCAGTGCTTCGATCGCATCGCTCGGGCCGGCTGCGACGCAGACGGCGGGGCCGTTGTCCGCCGCCAGCGAGATGTTGTCAGGCAGCAGCGGCAGCAGCTCGGCGGCGGCCATGCGCACCGAGAGCATGGTGCCCGCGGGCAGCGCCTGCATCAGCGCGCCGCGCCGGGCGACCAGCCGTGCCGCGTCGTCCAGCCGCATCACGCCGGCCAGCACCGCGGCAGCGAACTCGCCGACGCTGTGCCCGATCATCGCGGCAGGCTTGACGCCGAGCGCCATCAGCTGGCGGGCAAGCGCATATTCGAGCGCGAAAGTGGCGGGCTGCGTGACGGAGGTCGGGGCCAGCGCGGCGGCATCGTCCGTGAACATGCGCTCGCGCAGGTCGAAATCGAGCAGGCCGTCGAAGCACCGGATGCAGTCGTCGAAGGCGGCGCGGAAGACCGGGTCCTCGGCATGCAGCGTGCGGCCCATGCCGGCGTACTGCGCGCCCTGGCCCGGGAACATGAAGACCGGCTGCGGCAGCCAGGCGTTGAGCGATGCGGCGGCGCGCATGGG
>NZ_JBFUCI010000143.1:0-13897 GCF_056405335.1 Variovorax sp. P1_H12_2 | reverse complement strand
GTGCTCAGGATCGCCGAGCAGGACCTCGTGGTCCGCGTGAGCCAGGCCTATTTCGATGTCCTGTCGAGCCAGGACAGCCTGACCCTGGTGCGGGCGCAGAAGATCGGCGTGGCCGAGCAGCTCGCCTCGGCCAAGCGCAACTTCGAGGTCGGCACCTCGACCATCACCGACACGCGCGAAGCCCAGGCCCGCTACGACCTGGTGCTGGCCCGGGAGATCGCGGCCGAGAACGACCTGCAGGTCAGGAAGATCGCGCTCGACCTGCTGGTCGGACGCCCCGGCAGCCAGCCGATTCCGCTGGCCGCGCCGGTGGTCCTGCCGGCGGTGCAGCCGGCCGACATCAATGCCTGGGTGACCCAGGCCGACGACGCGCACCCGGCGATCGAGCAGGCCCGGCTGGGCCTCGAGGTCGCGAAGCTCGAGGTCGAGAAGGCCCAGGCCGGCCACAAGCCCACACTCGACCTGCAACTGGGCTACAACGTCACGAACAATCCCAACGGCAGCCTCGCCGCCAGCGACAGGACCCGCGTGCATGCCGCGAGCATCGCGCTGGTCTTCAACATGCCGCTGTTCGCGGGCTTCGCCACCGAGAACCGCGTCAAGGAAACGCTGGCGCTCGAGGCGCAGTCGCGCGAGTCGCTCGCGTCGACCCGCCGCAGCGTCTCGCAGGCCACGCGCGCGGCCTATCTCGGCCTGGTCTCGGGCCTGAGCCAAGTGAAGGCGCTGGAAGCCGCCGCGGCCTCGAGCCAGAGTGCGCTCGACGCCACCCGGCGCGGCTACCAGGTGGGCGTGCGCATCAATATCGATGTGYTCAATGCCCAGGCCCAGCTCTTCGAGGCCCGGCGCGATCTCGCCATCGCACGCTACGGCGCCTGGGTGGACCATCTGAAACTGCGCCAGGCCAACGGCACGCTGCGTGCGAGCGACCTGCAGGGGGTGAACGACGCGCTGGCGCTCGAGGTCCGCGGTGTGGCCGCATCACCGACGCGATCCGCGGCCGGCAGCGGGCGCGCGACACCCCCGCCCCCGCGCGAACCGTCACCGATGGCGCCTGCCCGCGCGCAGCCGGTGCTCGTCACATGGATCGCCGAATAGGCTCCGGGCGGCGGCCGCGCCCTGCCGCTGGCTTGCAGTGCCCCCGCGAACGCGGGCCTCGGGCAGAGGCCCCAGCGCCTGTCGGCCTGCGCCGACAGTGCGCAAGGAGGCGCGCAGGATCGCCGCCGCCGGCACCACCGTAGAATCGCAGACCGCCCACCCTCCCGGCCCTGCCGCGACGGTCGGCGCCTTTTTCTGCGCGGCGGTAGCTCAACCGGATAGAGCACCAGCCTTCTAAGCTGGGGGTTACGGGTTCGATTCCTGTCCGCCGCGCCATCTTGCTGAAAAAAGTCGAAATTGCCCTCGGGCGCGCCGCACACTCCGCATGGTGACGCCCCACAGGAGAGATCGATGCTGCAGCAATCCCCCATGTATGCCTACATTCCCGCCCGGGATGTGGCCCGCGCCCGCCGCTTCTACGAGGACACGCTGGGCTTCAAGCCCAGGGCCGAGGTCGCCGGCGGGGTCCACTACGAGTTCGCCGGCGGCACCGGCTGCTTCCTGTATCCGACGCCGAACGCCGGCACTTCGCAGGCCAGCCAGGCCTTCTGGCAGGTCGAGGACATCGAGCGCGAAGTCGCCGATCTGAAGGCGCGCGGGGTCGTGTTCGAGGACTACGGCATGCCCGGCCAGGACGCCGATGGCATCGTGAACCAGGGCGGCGCCCGGGCCGCCTGGTTCAAGGACAGCGAGGGCAACATTCTGGCGGTGATCCAGGGCGCCTGAAGCGCGCCCCGGGGCCCGGGGCAGAACAAAGGCGCTCAGGCGCGCAGCAGGAAGCCGCTGGGCGGCGCCAGCCATTCGACGTCATCGACGCCGAAGTCCGGCCCTGACACCGATTCGCCGACGAAGAGCATCTTCTCTTCCTCCAGCAGGAAGCCCCGGTGCAGCACGCGCAGCCTGCAGCCGCCGAGGTCGATGCTTTCGCCAAGGCGCGGCTGCACGTCGTGCCACGAAAGAACCCAGCGCACCGGGCCGGGCGCCGATGCCAGCAGCAGTTCCCGGTGCCTCGGGTCGCCGGGGTCGGCGTCGATCAGCGCCCACTCGTTGCGCTCGCCGCCGACCAGATAGGCGTTGACCAGCATGTCCGCACGGCGCGCGGTCACCCGCAGCACCCGCGGCGACAGGAACATCGCGAGACCGTCGGCCAACTCGCAGCGGCCGTGGCCCTCGCCTTCCGGGTCGATACGGGCGATTTCGGCGTACGCGGGCTCCTCCGGGTTCACGGCCCGCAATCCGCCCTCGCCGATGGCCCGGCGCGGCATGACCAGCGGAATCTCCTGCAGCCCGCGGGCGTGCGCCAGGCAGGCTTCGGCGCTATCGAAGGCGCCAAGCTGCTCCAGGATTCGCCGTTGCACGTTCATGAGCCGCAGCCCACGCGCCGGGTCAAGGGCGTCGGCCGGCCGCAGCCACTGGTGTTCCACCGTTTCGCGGCCGTCGGGACGGGCTTGCTGCGCGGCGGGCGCCAGCGCGACGAAGAAGCGGGTGTCGAAGCGCCGCGGCATGCCCGGCGGCGTGAGCCAATGGGCGAAGTACGCCAGCCGGTCGGCTGCGAGCCGCCAGCCACGCTCGGCGCACAGCCCGAGCAGCGATTCGGCGCCCTCTTCCGTGGTCGCGCGAAGCGCCGCGATCGCCTCGGCCGCCATGCCGTCCAGCGCGACTGGCCGCCCATCGGCCTCGCAGGCGAACAGCAGGCCGGCCTCTTCGAAGCACTCGCGCACCGCCGCCACGTAGAAGTCGAGGCCATGGGCCGGCAGGCCGAGCCGTCGGCTGGCCGCGGCATCGTCGATCTCCTGGCAGCGTTCATGCAGCAGGCGGTCCTGCGGGTCCACGCCGCCGCCCGGGAAGACACTGGCGCCGCTGTTCTGGTCGCCTTCCTTCTCGGCACGGCGCAGCATCAGCACCTCGAGGCCGGCGGCACCGTCGCGCAGGACGATCAGCGTGGCCGCGAAGCGGATCGGACGCTTCGGCGCCGAAGTGGGGGGGTTGGGAGCTGAGTTCATTCGGAGTCGGGGGACGTTTTACCAGCTTCGCGTCTCGCCTGTTTTGGGGAGGAAGCCGGCGGCCGATTGCGCCACACTCCAGCGCGTCGATGGAGATCAGCCTTGGTGAAGAAGATTCAGCTCAATGACGAACAATGGCGCACGCTGCTGGCCCTGCACGAGGCCCATACGCGGCGTTCGCCGACCGATGCGATCAGCGTCTCCGAGCGCCTGCTCTCCAATGGCCTGGTCCGTTCCGACAGGCAAGGCGGCAAGTTCCTGACCGAACAGGGCCGCGAGCGTCTGAACCAGGGTCGCTGAGACACCGCCCCGGGTCGCAGCGACCTCAATCCGCCAGACGCAGCCCCTGGCGATCGATGCTGTCGACGATCTCGCGCAGCGAATTGCGACCCAGCCGCGAGAGCGCGAACAGCTTGCGGGCCGGCAGCCGGACGAGGTCGCGCACCGTGTGCAGTTCGTTGACGCGCAACAGGTTGGTCGTGCGCTCGCACAACCGCAGCACCGCGATGTCGGCGTCCAAAAGGGGGTCCGCGGCGGCGGCGAAGGCAGAGGGGCATGGATCCATGGCGATACTTCCTGAGAACGATGGCTGGAACTTGCACAGTTCGTGCCATCGGCGCGATCCCCTCGTTCCTCGCAATTTCGCTGGCGAATCGATTGCATCGCCTGAAAATCGAACAGTGAAATGTCTGCTTTTTAGGCAGTTGAACTTGTTTCATACAGGGTTTTCCAGAACCCGCCTCAGGCCAGGCGTTCGGCCATGAAATCGAGGAAACAGGTGATCCGCGCCGACAGTTGCGTGTTGCGGTAGTACACCGCGTTGATCGGCTGCCTCACTTCCACCGTGTCGCGCGCCAGCAACTGGACCAGATCGCCGCGCGCGCAATCGGCGGCGGTCATGAAGTCGGCCAGGCAGACGATGCCGGCGCCCGCGAGCGCGAGCTGGCGCAGCGTCTCGCCGCTCGACGCGGTGAGCGCTGCCGCGATCGGCCATTCGTCACCGTGCGTGCCGCGCAGCGGCCAGCGGTTGAGCGTTTCGGGCTGCGTGAAGCCGAGCAGCGCGTGCTGCGCCAGGCCCGCCACGCTCTTCGGCCGACCGTGCGCCTCGAGGTAGGCAGGGCTCGCCAGCACCCGCAGCCTGCTGGTGGCGATGGGGCGGGCATGCAGGGTCGAGTCGCGCAGCGCGCCGATGCGGATCGCGATGTCGGTGCGGCGCTCGAGCAGATCGATGTTGAGTTCGTCGCTGTCGAGCTCGAGTTCGATCTGCGGATAGGCGCGCCGGAACGCCGGCACCAGCGGCACGATGGCATGCAGCATGAACGGCGTGGCGGCATTGACGCGCAACCGCCCGGCGGGCTGCTGGCGCCGCGCGGCCATGTGCTCCTCGGCCTCGTCGATCGCGATCAGGATGGCGCGCGCGTGCGCCAGGAAGGCCCGTCCCTCCTCGGTGAGTTCGAGCCGCCGCGTGGTCCGGCGCAGCAGGGTGGTGGCCAGCTTGCGCTCCAGCCGGCCCAACGCCCGGCTGATGCCCGAGACGGTCTGTCCGAGCTGTTCGGCCGCGGCGGTGATCGAGCCGCCGTCGACCACGGCGGCAAAGGCCTGAAGTTCCTCGACAGTGGTTTTCAAAGGCGCCCCTCGCTCGAAGATTATTGATTCCTAGTCAAATATATTGTGCTTCGAACGGTGTTTTTCTGCAAAGGTCCCGGGCCCACACTCGCACCCTCATTCCAAGGAGTGCATTTCATGCCCATTGCTTTGCTGGCGCTGACCCTCAGCGCCTTCGCCATCGGAACGACCGAGTTCGTGATCGTCGGCCTGCTTCCCACCATCGCGGCCGACCTGCAGATCGGCCTGCCCTCGGCCGGCCTGCTGGTCAGCCTCTACGCGCTCGGCGTCGCCATCGGCGCGCCGGTGCTCACCGCGCTCACCGGCAAGCTGCCGCGCAAGGCGCTGCTGCTCGGCCTCATGGCGCTCTTCACGCTCGGCAACCTGCTGGCCTGGAAGGCGCCGGGCTACGAGACGCTGATCGCCGCGCGCATCCTGACCGGCCTCGYGCACGGGGTGTTCTTCTCGATCGGCTCGACCATCGCCACCGGCCTGGTGCCGAAGGAGAAGGCCGCCAGCGCGATCGCCATCATGTTCACCGGTCTCACCGTGGCGCTGGTCACCGGCGTGCCGCTGGGCACCTTCATCGGCCAGCATTTCGGCTGGCGCGAGACCTTCCTCGCCGTCTCGGCGCTGGGCGTCGTCGCCTTCGCCGGCAGCGCGCTGTTCGTGCCGAACGACATCCGCCACACGCCGCCGGCCTCGCTGGCGCAGCAGTTCCGGGTGCTGGCCGAGCCGCGCCTGCTGCTGGTCTATGCCAAGACCGCGATCGGCTACGGCGGCTCGTTCATCCCGTTCACCTTCCTGGCGCCGATCCTCACGGAGGTGTCGGGCTTCAGCGCCGGCGCGGTCGGCGCCGTGATGCTGGTCTACGGGCTTTCGGTCGCGGCCGGCAACATCTGGGGCGGCAGGCTGGCCGACCGGCGCGGTGCGATCCCGGCGCTCAGGATCATCTTCGCGCTGCTCGCCGCCGTGCTGCTGATGTTGAGCTTCACGGCGCCGCACAAGTGGCTCGCGCTGGCCACCGTGCTGCTGTGGGGCGCGGTCGCCTTCGGCAACGTGCCCGGGCTCCAGGTCTACGTGGTGCAGCAGGCCGAGCGCTACACGCCGGAGGCGGTCGACGTCGCCTCGGGACTCAACATCGCGGCCTTCAACCTCGGCATCGCCGGCGCGGCCTGGGCCGGTGGCTTGGTGGTCACGCACCTGGGCCTGGTCCATACCGGCTGGATCGGCGCCCTGGTGGTGATGGTCGCGTTCGCCCTCACCGTCTGGAGCGGGCGGCTCGACCGCACCCGCACGGCCTCCCCCTCGCTCGATTTCAACCACCCCAGGACCACTTCATGACCCCCAGCATTCCTCCCTTCGGCCTCGGCACCTTCCGCCTCCAGGGCCAGGCTGCCATCGACTCGGTCGCCACCGGGCTGGCGCTCGGCTACCGCGCGGTCGACACCGCGCAGATCTACGGCAACGAGGCCGAGGTCGGCCGGGCGATCGCCGACAGCGGCGTGGCGCGCGACGCGCTCTTTCTCACGACCAAGATCTGGACCGACCACTACGCCCGCGACAGGCTGATCCCGAGCCTCAAGGACAGCCTCGCCAAGCTGCGCACCGACCACGCGGACCTGGTGCTGATCCACTGGCCCTCGCCGGGTGGCGCGGTGCCGGTGGCCGAGTTCATGGGCGCATTGGCCGAAGCCAAGCGCCAAGGCCTCGCGAAGCGGATCGGGGTCTCGAACTTCAACATCGATCTGATGCGTCAAGCCATCGCAGCGGTCGGCGCGAGCGAGATCGCGACCCACCAGGTCGAGCTGCATCCCTACCTGCAGAACCGCAAGGTGGCCGAGTTCGCGGCCAGCCAGGGCATCGCCATCACTTCGTACATGACGCTGGCCTATGGCGCGGTGCTGCAGGATCCGGTGATCCGGCAGATTGCCGAAGCGCATTCGGCGACGCCGGCGCAGGTCGCGCTGGCCTGGGCCATGCAACTGGGCCATGCGGTGATCCCGTCGTCCACCCAGCGCGCCCACCTCGAAAGCAATCTGCGGGCACGGGCGCTTCGGCTCTCCGACGGCGAGATGGCGCGGATCGCGCTGCTGGAGCGCAATGGGCGGCTCACCAGTCCCGAAGGCCTGGCTCCGGCCTGGGATTGATCCGCGCCGGCCTCACATCGCCTGGACTTCGAGCGCGTTGTCGACGGTCGCGACGCCTCGGACGCTGCCGGCCAGTTCGCCGGCGCGCGCCTTGGCCGCCGCGCTGGGTGCCGGACCTGCCAGGTGCACCACGCCGCCCTTCGTTTCGACGTCGATGCGGCTCGCGCTCAACTCGGCATCCCTGGCCAGCGCCCGGGTCACTTCCAGGGTGATGGCGGCGTCGTCGACAGTCGCCACCGCAGCGGCTCCGGCGCCCTTGATGGCGTTCTTGACCGCCGCGGCATCCTGCTTCACTTGCGGCGAGGTGACAAAGGCCCGGGTCTTGTCGCGCGCCAGCTCGGCCATTTCGGCGGTCTTGTCGGCCGCTGCGGCAGCGGCTTTCGCGGTCTTCTCGACCGCGGCGTCGGCCTCGCGGCGGGCGGCATCGTCGCTCGCACGGTCGCTGCAGGCCACCAGCGAAAAGACACCGGCGGCGAGCGCCAGCACGAGTGGCTTCGGTCGGTGGTGCGTCATGCGCTCCCCCTTGTCGTCGATGAACCCATGACGGCCACGTTAGCGGCCGTCGAGCGACGCCGCGCGGCGATGGCGCCGCAAGCTCTTGTAGGCCGACGGCGCGCCGTTTGGCTACTGCTGCGGGAAGCGCTTCAACATGGTGCGTCCGAGGGAGGTGATCTCGTTGACGGTGGCCGGCGGCTGGATGTAGCCATTCAGCGTGCGCAAAGGCTTGGGGATCATCGCCTTGATATGCCCAGCCATGCTGAGCACGCGAACGGCGTCGACCTCCTCACCTGTGGTGACGGCGACGGGCAGCTCCTGGGCTGCCAAACGATGGAGTAAGTACATGGCCACGGCGAGAGTATGCCGTCTGCGGCCTGGCGGCCTGCTTACACTCGCCCGACCCAGCTCGATTCGAACGCCATGCACATCCAGGAAGCCGTTGCCAGCCGCCACTCGATCCGTGCCTTCCTGCCGACGCCGGTCGACGGCGAAACCATCCGCCGGGTGCTGACACAGGCCGCGCGCGCACCTTCGGGCGGCAACCTGCAGCCCTGGCACATCGACGTGCTCGCGGGCGATGCCCTCGCGACGCTGAAGGCGCGCATGCGAGAGCGCCTGGTCGAGGGAGGCGAGCCGGAACCGATCGACTACGACATCTATCCCCCCGCGCTGCGCGCGCCCTGGCGCGACCGCCGCTTCCAGGTCGGCGAGGCGATGTACGCGCGCCTGGGCATCCCGCGCGAGGACAAGGCCGCGCGCCGGCGCTGGTTCTCCCGCAATTTCGACTTCTTCGGCGCGCCCCTGGCGCTGTTCTGCTCGGTCGATCGCACGATGGGCCCGCCGCAGTGGTCGGACCTGGGCATGTACCTGCAAACCGTGATGCTGCTGCTGCGCGCCGAAGGCCTCGACAGCTGCGCCCAGGAATGCTGGGCGATCTACCCCGCCACCGTCGCCGGTGCCATCGAGTTGCCGCCCGAGCGCATGCTGTTCTGCGGCATGTCGATCGGCCAGCGCGATCCCGCGCATCCGGTCAACGGCCTCGTGAGCGACCGCGCGCCCGCCAGCGAGTGGCTCAGCTTCCGGGGGGTCTAGGGCCTGTTCACCCTATAGGCCCCGCGCTCAGCCGGCCGGCTGAGCGTCGCTGAAACGCGGCGCGCGCCGCTCGACATTGGCGCGCACCGCCTCGGTCTGGTTGGGGCTTCCAATCAGGGCCTTCTGCTCGAGCGATTCGGCCAGCAGGAGTTCGGCGGCGCCCGGGCCCATGGCCGCGTTGAGCAGCCGCTTGCCGGCGCGGATCGCATCGGGATTCTTCTGCGCGATCTCGTGCGCCATCTTCAGCGCCTCGGCCAGCGGGTCGGCCGCAAGCCGCGTGGCGAAACCGAGCGCCAAGGCCTCCTCGCCCGAGAAGATGCGCCCGGTGAAGGTGAGTTCCCGCACCACGTCGTCGCGCGCCAGCTCGCGCATCAGCACGATGCCGCCCATATCGGGCACCAGGCCCCACTTGATCTCCATCACCGACATCCGGGTGTCCGGCGCAACCAGCCGCACGTCGGCGCCGAGCGCCACCTGGAAGCCGCCGCCGAAGGCGACGCCATGCACCGCGGCGATCACCGGCACCGGCACCTGGCGCCAGACCATCGCCACCTGCTGCGCCGCGTTGGCGATGCCGTGGGTGCGCGCCATGATGTCGACGTTCGCTGCGCCTGCGCCCAGGACCGCGCCGGCGCCCTGCCCCATGCGTTCGAAGGACTGCATGTCGAGCCCCGCGCAGAAGGCCTTGCCGCGGCCTGCCAGCACCACCGCGCGCACGCCGGCGTCGCTGCACAGGCGGCTGCCGGCATCGATCAGGGCGTCGAACATCGCCGGGTCCAGCGCGTTCATCTTGTCGGCGCGCGACAGCTGCAGTTCGACGACGCCATCGGCATGGCGGATGGATTCGATGCGATCGTTCACGGGGTGTCTCCTGGTGTTCGGTTGACGACGAGTATCGATGCTCGGCGATGATGGCGGTGTCGCCCAGTCAACAGAGACCCTCCAGACCCTCGCCATGCCGCTCGCCCGCCGCCAGTTCCTGCAATCCGGAGCCGCCGCCACCATCGTCTCCCTCCTGGGCGAGGCCTGCGCCCTGCCGGCCGGCGAACGCCGCCTCGGCTTCAGCGCCGTGCCCGCCACGCTGCGCGACGCGGTCACCGTGCCGCCCGGATACGAAGCGCAGGTGCTCTATCCCTGGGGTACGCCGACCGGCATCGCGTCGTCGATGCCGGCCTTCGCCCCCGACGCGTCGAACAGCGCGGCCGACCAGTCGGTGCAGGCCGGCATGCACCACGACGGCATGCACTTCTTCGCGCTCGACGGCCGCGCCGATCGCGGCCTCTTGGTGATGAACCACGAATACACCGACGAGCTGCTGCTGCATCCGGACGGCACGACGCCCTGGACCGCCGACAAGGCCCGCAAGTCGCTGCACGCCATGGGCGTCTCGGTGATCGAGGTCGAACTCGACGCCACCGGCTGGCGCCAGGTGCTGCCATCGCGCTACGCCCGACGGGTGCACGGCCGCACGCCGATGCGCATCGCGGGCCCGGCGGCCGGCAGCCCGCTGATGCGCACCGCCGCCGATCCGACCGGCGAGCGGGTCGACGGCACCTTCGCCAACTGCGCGATGGGCGTCACGCCCTGGGGCACCTACCTCACTTGCGAGGAGAACTTCCAGGTCTACTTCGGCGCTCCGAAGGCATCGCTGGCGCAGGCCACCGCGGCGCAGCGCCGCTATGGCCTGGCCACCGGCTCCTGGGTCGACTACTGGCGCGTCGACGAGCGCTTCGACCTCGCGAAGCACCCGAACGAATCGAACCGCTTCGGCTGGGTGGTCGAGATCGACCCCTTCGATCCCGCGTCCATACCGGTCAAGCGCACCGCCCTCGGGCGCAAGCACCAGGAGAGCGCCACCTGCACGCTCACGAAGGACGGCCGGCTCGCGGTCTACATGGGCGACGACTCGAACTTCGAATACATCTACAAGTTTGTGAGCCGCGACAAGGTCCGGCCCGGCAGCGATGCGGCGGCGCGGGTCGCCAACCGGCACCTGCTCGACGAGGGCACGCTCCATGTCGCGCGTTACGACGCCGGCGGCCGCGGGCAGTGGCTGGCGCTGCGGCATGGCCACGGCGGCATCGACGCCGCGAGCGGCTTCGCCGACCCGGCCGAAGTGCTGATCCATGCCCGGCTGGCCGCCGACATCGTCGGCGCGACCCGGATGGACCGGCCCGAATGGATCGCGGTCGAGCCGGCGAGCGGCGAGGCCTATGTCGCGCTGACCCACAACCGCCTGCGCGGCCGGCCGGGCATGCCGCCGGTCGACGCCGCGAATCCGCGTGCCGACAACCTCTTCGGCGGCATCCTGCGCTGGCGCGAGGACGGCCGCGATGCGGCGAGCACCACCTTCTCCTGGGACCACTTCGCACTGGCCGGCGACCCTGCCGTGCCGGGTGCGGGCGTGCGCTATCCAAGCGCTGACGCCGACGCCTTCGGCAGCCCCGACGGCCTGCACTTCGACAGCAGCGGGCTGCTCTGGATCCAGACCGACATGAGCGGGCCATCGATCGGCAAGGGACCGACGGCCGCGCTGGGCAACAACCAGATGCTCTGCGCCGACCCCGCGAGCGGGCGCATCAAGCGCTTCCTGGTCGGGCCGAGCGGCTGCGAGATCACGGGCTGCGTGCTGACGCCGGACCGCCGCAGCCTGTTCGTCAACATCCAGCATCCGGGCGAGACGCGCGACGAGGTCAGCGGCAGGCCGAACAGCGCCTGGCCCGACGGCACGGTGCCCGGCAGCGCGAGGCCGCGCTCGGCCACGGTGGTCGTGCGGCGCCAGGACGGCGGTATCGTCGGCACCTGAAACAGAAAAAAAGGAAACAGGACATGGCCATCCGCATCGTTCGCCTCGGCAGCGACCGCGCACCCGACGAGGGGCTGCGCATCGGTACGGTTCGTCGGCCGCCGCGCGGCGTTCCCAAGGCCGAATTCGCCACGCAGAATTGGTACGACGTCTGGTACCCGAACCTGGCGCCCTCGGTCGAGACGATGAAGCAGGCGCAGGCCGCGCTGGCCTCGGGCGTGCCCGCGCAATGGGCCGCCTTCGGGCGCAAGTACAAGGGCGAAATGGCCGAGGCGGATGCGAGCCGCAGCCTGGACCTTCTGGCCGCGCTGTCGCACCAGAGCGCGTTCTCGGTCGGCTGCTATTGCGAGGACGAGGCGCATTGCCACCGGTCGTTCCTGCGGGCGCTGCTGGCCGAGCGCGGCGCGGAGATCGTCGATTGAGCGCCCACGGCCGGAGCCAAGAATGTCCAACGCCACTTCACACCTGACCTCCCCCGCGCTCGAAGCCTTCGTCGCCGAGGCCCAGAACCGCAGCCGGAATCAACCCGACCCGGCCGACTGCGTGCTGGCCCTGGCGCCGCTGATGCTTGACCTGATCGATCAGGCCGATGAGTTCCTGGAGCCACGGCACTATCGGAGTACCGGCGCCAGCTACACCCGCAACCTCGTCTACGAGGCGGCGGACAAGAGTCTCTCCCTGTACGCGTTGGTCTGGCTGCCCGGTCAATGGACCCCCGTCCACGACCACGGGAGCTGGGGTGTCGTCGGCGTGCTCGAAGGTGTGCTGGAGGAGCGCAGCTACGTCCGGCTATCGCCGGATCGGGGAGCCGACGAGGAGATCGACCTCGCGCGAGGCGGCATCGTGCTGCTGCGCAAGGGCGCGGTCACGAGCTTCGTACCGAATCCCGATCACATCCATGTCACCGGGGTGCCGGCGGAGCGGCCCCGAGCGGTCAGTCTGCACCTCTACGGCAGGTCGATGAGCAACTTCAACGTCTACGACGTGCACGCGCGTACACGCCGTTGCATCGAGGTCGCGCACAACGAAAGCTGAGTCCGACTGATGCCCTGAATGACCGCGAGACGCATGGAGATCGACCATCAGATCGATTCTTGATTGACCCGCCTCGACAGCTCTGCGGCGCTCTCCTTGCGCTCGCTATAGCGGTCGACCAGGTAGGTCGTGACGTCGCGCGTCAGCAGCGTGAACTTGAACAACTCCTCCATGACGTCGACGATCCGGTCGTAGTAGCTCGACGGCTTCATGCGCCCGGCCTCATCGAACTCCAGGAACGCCTTGGCCACCGAAGACTGGTTGGGAATGGTGACCATGCGCATCCATCGGCCGAGCACGCGCATCTGGTTCACGGCATTGAACGATTGCGACCCCCCTGAGACCTGCATCACGGCAAGCGTCTTGCCCTGCGTGGGGCGTACCGCTCCCAAGGCGAGCGGAATCCAGTCGATCYGCGCCTTCATGATGCCGGTCATTGCGCCGTGCCGCTCCGGCGAGGTCCACACCATGCCTTCGGCCCATTGGGCGAGCTCGCGCAATTCCCGGACCTTGGGGTGACTGTCCGGTGTGCTGTCGGGCAATGGCAAGCCGGCGGGGTCGAACACCTTGACCTCGCCTCCCATCGCTTCCAGGAGTCGCGCTGCTTCGAGAGTCACGAGCCGGCTGTACGAGCGTTCCCGCAAGGAGCCGTAGAGCATCAGAAAGCGTGGCTTGTGGCGAGAGGGCTCGCGCACACTCAGGCGGTCCGACGTCGGAACGTCGAACAACGCGGCGTCGAGGGAGGGAAACGTAGCGGGGCTTCGAAAGGGAGTGACTTCAGACATAGGAGGTTTCAGGAATCGGCTTGGCCGGCTTCGTACCAGTTCTGGGTACGGTTCACGACCGCGACGACCGCGAGCATCACCGGCACCTCGATCAGCACCCCGACGACGGTCGCGAGCGCAGCGCCGGATTGAAAGCCGAACAGGCTGATGGCCGTGGCCACCGCCAGCTCGAAGAAGTTGCTCGCGCCAATGAGCGCGGACGGGCCGGCCACGCAGTGCTTGACCCCAAGCCTGCGGTTGAGCACGTAGGCCAGCCCCGAATTGAGGACCACCTGGATGAGGATCGGCACCGCCAGCAATGCAATGACCAATGGCTGGTGCAGGATGGCTTCGCCCTGGAATGCGAACAACAGGACCAGCGTCAGCAGAAGCGCCCCGATGGAAAGCGGGCCCAGCTTCGCAACGACTGCCTGGAAATGCCCCACGCCACGACGCAGCAGCGCCTTGCGCCAACCCTGCGAGATGATGACCGGCACCACGATGTAGAGGCCAACCGAAACCAGAAGGGTGTCCCAAGGAACGGCGATGGAGGAAAGGCCCAGCAGCAGGGCCACGACCGGCGCGAAGGCGACCACCATGATGGCGTCGTTCAAGGCGACCTGGGACAGCGTGAAATACGGGTCGCCCCTGCAGAGCTGGCTCCACACAAACACCATGGCCGTGCACGGCGCGGCCGCCAGGAGGATGAGCCCGGCGACATAGCTGTCGAGCTGCTCGGCAGGCAGGTACGGGGCGAAGACGTGGCGGATGAAAATCCAGCCCAGCAGGGCCATGGAGAAGGGCTTGACCGCCCAGTTGACGAACAGCGTCACGCCAATGCCACGCCAG
>NZ_JBFUCI010000142.1:0-13910 GCF_056405335.1 Variovorax sp. P1_H12_2 | reverse complement strand
GCCCGTCACCGCACCGGCGGCGCCTGCCGCGGCGCCCGCTGCGGCGGCACCTGCGGCAGCGTCAGTGGCCGCGGCCGACGGCGGTGCCTCGATCAAGGCCGAGGGCGGCGTGATCAAGTTCTATTTCGCCACCAGCAGCGCCGAAGTACCGGCGGGCTCCAGCGCAGCGCTGGCCGAGATCGTGAAATCCGTGCAGAGCGGCGGCCGCGTGCTGGTGAGCGGCTACCACGACGCCACCGGCGACCCCGAGAAGAATGCCGAACTCGCCAAGCAGCGCGCGATGGCGGTGGGGGCAGCCCTCAAGATCGCCGGCGTGCCGGAAGACAAGGTCGAGCTCGCCAAGCCTGCCCAGGCCCAGGCCGACGGACCGCCGGCGGAAGCGCGCCGGGTCGAAGTGAAGCTGCAGTAGCAGCGATGCCTTCGACCGCGACGCTCGAAGCCTTCATCGCCGCAGTTGAGAGCGGCCAGCACGCGCAGGCGATCGAGGATTTCTATACCGAGGATGCGTCGATGCGCGAGAACCAGGCCGAGCCCCGGCGCGGCCGCGCGGTACTTGTGGCGCATGAACGCGCAGTGC
Organism: Variovorax sp. P1_H12_2; assembly: GCF_056405335.1. Classification (NCBI taxonomy): domain Bacteria; kingdom Pseudomonadati; phylum Pseudomonadota; class Betaproteobacteria; order Burkholderiales; family Comamonadaceae; genus Variovorax; species Variovorax sp. P1_H12_2. The sequence continues at coordinate 13,333 of NZ_JBFUCI010000142.1, read as the reverse complement.
TCGCCCGAACCGCTTCGGTGGTCTCGCATTGCGTGCGGCCGGTGTGCGTGAACGGCGACCATGTCGTGATCCGCTGGATCTTCGACTTCACCGGCAACGATGGGCGCCGCATGCGCATCGAAGAACTCGCCTGGCAGCGCTGGGACGGCGAGCGCATCGCGCAGGAAGAGTTCTTCTACGATCCCGTGCAGATGAAGCCGGACTGACTGGGGACGCTCAGTTCAGGCTGACGCCGCGGGCCGGCGGCGTGCTTTGCTCGGCACGCAGCGGCACGCCCTGCAGGGTGTCGAAATCGGACGGCGCCTCGGGCACGCGCATGTCCTCCAGCTCGTGCAGCGAGGCGACCCAGCGGCCGGCCGCGGACTCGGCCGGCTCGTCGTTGGTGAAGATGCCGTCGCGAATGTAGAAGGTCTCGGCCGCCGGCCGCTCCATGTGCAGCTCGATCAGCCGCGCGATCGGGAACGTATAGGTGACGAGCTTTTCCTTCGTCTTGCGGTCCTTGGCGCCGCAGTTGAAGAAACCCTCGGCGGCGATCACGATGCACGAGCCTTCCACCGAGCTGTCGATGTCGCCGCCGCAGCGCCAGATGGCGGTCGGCAGCCGGACACGCACCTTGTCGATGACCAGGTCGCGCTGCTTGTTGAGCGCGTTGAGCGGCGGCACCAGCGAGCGCAGTTGCCTGAGACGCTCGGCAAAGTTGTCGTCGATGCAGAACTCGACGTGATGCGTGGCGCCACCCGAGCGCTTGACGACCTGCATGATGACGTGACGCGGTGAGCTCACAGGGGCCGTCCTTTCGCGTGCATTCGACGCAGACCCGACCCGTTCGAAGCAGTGGTCTTCATTGGGATCATTGAAGCTACGATTAATTAGAACTTAGGTATTGACGCAACTATTCGCATCAATTGTTTCTAACTGTAGTTCGAATGTCCGCGACTGGATAGGCGGAATGAAGTATTAATTAGATGAAATCAATTGCCTCGCCAACCCTCATAGGCGAGGCATGTCCCACCAGTTCTCAGGCGGTCCCGGCCGATTCCATCAATTCGTCGAGCGCCTTGCAGGAAGGCGCGCAGACCGTCTGCGATTTTCCGAGCAGCTGGCGGGTCCGCATCTGGGAGCGCACGCGGTGCTTGCCGCACATGAAGCAGGACATCGTGGCGCCGCTGAACGAAGCCGAGGCACGAAACGGAGAACCCGGCGCCTTGGCCTTGTAGCGCAGCCCGTCGGCCACCACCGCGGTCTTGACGTCGGTCTTACTCATGGGCGGCTTCCGGGGGACCGTCGCTGTGCATGGCACGCCCGATGGCCGTCTTGGCGGCCAGTTCGGCCGCGAGCGAGGCATCGAGCGCCGAACGGCACAGGCCGGCGTGCTGGTAGTTGAGGTTCTCGTACACCTGCGAGGCGGCGGGATAGGCATCCAGCAGCTGGCCGAGTTCGGCGCCGGGCTCGGAATCGCGGAATTGATCGACCAGGTGCATCACGACCGACCGGTATTGCTCGGGGCCTACCGGCACGGCGCTGTGCTCCAGCCGCTCGAGGAGCTGGGCCAGGACATGCGTCACGGCCAGATCGGCCTTGTGCACGGGAGTATGGGTAGCGTTCATGCACAGCATGTGGGGCGGCGGCGGCGGATTGCAAGGGCGGAAAAGGACCATCCCCCGAGCCTACAGCAGCATCTCCGGCACGATCGGCGCGATCAGGGAGTTGTAGAACCGCTTGAAGAAGCCCGATTCGGGCTCCGACGTCAGGATCACTTCCTTCTCCCCGTCGGTGGTGAGCCACTCGATCGCGCCGGTGCGCTTGTCCAGCCGCAGGCGGTAGGAATTCTGCAGCTTGCTGATGTTGATGACCCGCAGCATCTCGCGCGCCAGTTGGGGGCTGTCGACCACCACGCCCATTTCGGTGTTCTGGGTCGCCGAGCGCGGGTCCAGGTTCATCGAGCCGACGAAGATGCGTCGGCGGTCGATCGCAGCCGTCTTGGCATGCAGCCGGCCGAGCGAGTTGCCGAACATGTCGAAGCGCTTGTTGGCGGTGGTGCGCTCCGGGCTCAGTTCGTACAGGTCGGCGCCCGTCGCGAGCAGGCGCTCGCGGTAGCGCGCGTAGCCGGTATGGACCAGCGGTTCGTCGTTGGCGGCCAGCGAGTTGGTCAGCAGCGTCAGCTTGACCTTGCGCCGCGAYAGGTCCTCGAACGCGGCCATCCCCTTCTCGCCGGGCACCAGGTAGGGCGACGTCAGGTCGACCTCGGTCCTGGCGTCCATCAGCAGGCCCCAGACCTTCATGGTCACGCTGGTGGCGAGCGCGTCGTCGGCGCTCATGGTGGCCGGCTTGGTCGGCGGGTCGGCGATGGCGTGCGCCTCGCCCCAGAGGAGACCCATCCGGCCACCATCCAGCTCCTCGGCGATCGGTCCGTAGCCGAGCACGTCCGACGGCGGCAACACGATTTTTGGCGGCGGGGAACTCATGCCGATCCAGGCATCGAACTCCTCGGCGCCGGGCTTGCGCCCGCCCGGGCCGCGGACGATCTCGGCGATCGGCCAGACCTGTTCGGCATTCCAGTAGTCGTCGAAGATCGCCTCGAGTTCGGCCACCACCTTGCCGACGACCAGCGCGTCCATGTCGATGAAGTTCTGCGCCTCGCTGAGCACGAAATACTCATCCGCGATGTTGCGCCCGCCGACCACCGCCACCACGCCGTCGGCGATGAAGAGCTTGTTGTGCATGCGGTGGTTGAGCCGCCCGATCTCCTGCGGGGAAGCGAGGAAGCGCGACAGGAAGCCGTCCCGGCCGCAACAGAAGGGATTGAAGAGGCGAACCTCCACATTCGGCGTCTGCGCCAGCGCCAGCAGCGGCTGCTGGCTCTTCGCGGTGTAGAGATCGTCCACCAGCACCCGCACCTTCACGCCGCGCCCGGCGGCCTCGCGCAGGGCACGCATCAGGAGCCGGCCGGTGGCATCGTTCTCGAGCTGGTAGTACTGCACCACCAGCGACTGCTGGGCCCGCTGGGCGAGCTGGACGCGGGCGTCGAGCGAATAGACGCCCAACGGCATCAGGCGAAAGCCGGAGTGCTCCCCGGGCGGCGTCGAATCCGCGACGATCTTCGCCAGCCGGGTCGAGCGGTCGGGCGCCGCGGCGTATTCGGCCGGGCGGTCGCGCGAAATCGGCAGCGAGCCGCAGGCGCCCAGCAGCGCGATGCCGGCACAGGCCAGCGTCAGGCGGAGCCAGCGATCCAGGCCAATCGTCATGTCAATTTCCTCATTGCTGGCGCGCATGCATCGAACCGCCGCGAGACGGGATGCGGTCCTAGAATTCGAAACGCTCTCACCCGGGGTTACATCATGATGCTATCGATCGCCGCGCGCGCAACTTTCGTTGCCTTCGCCGCCGCCCTGGCCGCGCCCGCCCTCGCCGCCCTCGACATCGGCGACGCGGTGCCCAGATTCACCGCCACCGCGGCGCTGGGCGGCAAGACTTTCCGCTACTCGCTGGCCGACGCGCTCGCCCAGGGGCCGGTGGTGGTCTATTTCTTCCCGGCAGCGGACTCGAACGACTGCTCCATCGAGGCGCATGCCTTCGCCGAAGCCATCGACCAGTTCGCGGCGCTCGGCGCCACCGTGATCGGTGTGTCGGCCGACGACATCGACACCCTCGCGAAGTTCTCGGTCAAGTCCTGCCAAAGCCGCTTTCCGGTGGCGTCGGACCAGTCGAAGGCCGTGATCGAGGGTTTCGACGCGCTGATGCAGACCCGGCCGGATTTCGCCAACCGACTGTCCTACGTGGTCGCGCCCAACGGCAAGGTCGCCTACTACTACCAGAACCTGAATCCGGACAAGCATGTCGAGCGCATGCTGAATGCGCTGCGCGCGCTGCCGAAGGCAGCCGCTGCACGCTGAACGCGAAACGCGACGGCGGACCGTTACCATTTCCACCATGCAACTCAACTACATCGGCAACGAAAACGTTGCTTCCTCGTCCGGCCGCACCCTGCCGGTGATCGATCCGTCCGACGGCCAGGTCTTCGACGAACTGCAGCGCGGCAATGCAGCGGACATCGACGCCGCGGTGCGCGCGGCGCGCCATTGCTTCGAGACCACCTGGCACAAGGTCAGCGCGGCCGAACGCGGGCGGCTGCTCTACAAGCTGTCGCAGAAGATCGCCGAGCACGTCGACGAGCTGGCGCTGATCGAGCAGCGCGACTGCGGCAAGCCGGTCAAGCAGGCCCGGGCCGATGCGGTGGCGCTGGTGCGCTACTTCGAGTTCTATGCCGGCGCCTGCGACAAGCTGCACGGCGAGACCATTCCCTACCAGGATGGCTACAGCGTCTTCACCTGGCGCGAGCCGCACGGCGTCACCGGCCACATCATCCCGTGGAACTACCCGATGCAGATCTTCGGCCGCAGCGTCGGCGGCGCCCTGGCCGCGGGCAACGTCTGCGTGGTCAAGCCCTCCGAGGACGCCTGCCTGTCGCTGATCCGGGTCGCCCAGTTGGCGGCCGAGGCCGGCTTCCCAGCTGGCGCGCTGAACATCGTGACCGGCTACGGGCACGAGGTCGGCGACGCGCTGGCGCGCCACGAGGGCATCGACCACATCAGCTTCACCGGCAGCCCCAAGGTGGGTACGCTGATCCAGCAGGTGGCGGCCGAGCGCCATTGCCCGGTGACGCTCGAGCTCGGCGGCAAGAGCCCGCAGATCGTGTTCGCCGATGCCGACCTGGGCGCGGCGATCCCGGTGCTGATCAACGCCATCGTGCAGAACGCCGGCCAGACCTGCTCGGCCGGCTCGCGCGTGCTGATCGACCAGGCCATCTACGAGCCGCTGCTGCAGCGCCTGGGCCATGCCTTCGAGGCGCTGCGCGTCGGCCCCGCGGCCATGGACCTGGACGTCGGCCCGCTGATCCGCCAGACGCAGCAKCAGCGCGTGTGGGACTTCCTGTCGGACGCGCACGTGGCGGGCATCCCGATGGTGGCGCAGGGCGTGGTGGTCGACGAAGCGCCCGAGGCCGGTTTCTACCAGGCCCCCACCCTGCTGCGCGACGTGCCGGTGGACCACCGCCTGGCGCAGGAGGAAGTCTTCGGCCCGGTGCTGGCCGCGATGTCGTTCCGCGACGAGGACGAGGCGGTGGCGCTGGCCAACGCCACCCAGTTCGGCCTGGTCGCCGGTATCTGGACGAACGACGGCGGGCGCCAGTTCCGGATGGCCAAGCGCGTGAGGAGCGGCCAGGTGTTCATCAACAACTACGGCGCCGGCGGCGGGGTCGAACTGCCCTTCGGCGGCGTCAAGTCCTCGGGCTACGGCCGCGAGAAGGGCTTCGAGGCGCTGTACGGATTCACCACGCTCAAGACCGTGGCCGTGAAGCACGGCTGAGCAAGTGGCCCTGCGACGACAGCGGCCCCGGCGATGCGTTAAATTGACCCTCTCATGAACAAGCATGTCGTCCACGTCTCCGAGATCGGCCGCCCGCGCCGCGCCGCGCCTGCGCCCGAGCGCATGGTCGCGGCCACCGGCGTGCTGCTCGACCGGCTGGCCCGCCCCCTGACCGACCTGCGCATCAGCGTGACCGACCGCTGCAACTTCCGCTGCAGCTACTGCATGCCGAAGGAAGTGTTCGACAAGGACTACCAGTACCTGCCCCACAGCGCGCTGCTGAGCTTCGAGGAGATCACGCGGCTGGCGCGCATCTTCGCCAGCCATGGCGTGCACAAGATCCGGCTCACCGGCGGCGAGCCGCTGCTGCGCAAGAACCTCGAGGTGCTGGTCGAGCAGCTCGCGGCGCTGCGCACGCCGGACGGCCAGCCGCTCGACCTCACGCTGACCACCAACGGCTCGCTGCTCGCGCGCAAGGCCCAGGCGCTGAAGGCGGCCGGCCTCAAACGCGTGACCGTGAGCCTCGACGGCCTCGACGACACGGTGTTCCGCAGCATGAACGACGTCGACTTCCCCGTCGCCGAGGTGCTGGCCGGCATCGAGGCCGCGCAGGCGGCCGGGCTGGGCCCGATCAAGGTCAACATGGTGGTCAAGCGCGGCACCAACGAGCAGGAAATCCTGCCGATGGCCCGCCACTTCCGCGGCACCGGCGTGGTGCTGCGCTTCATCGAGTACATGGACGTCGGCGCCACCAACGGCTGGCGCATGGACGAAGTGCTGCCGTCGGCCGAAGTCGTGCGGCGGCTCGCCGAGGTGTTTCCACTGGCGCCACTGGAAGCCACCGTGGCCGGCGAAACCGCGCAGCGCTGGGCCTACGCGGATGGCGCCGGCGAGATCGGCGTGATCAGCAGCGTGACCCAGGCCTTCTGCCACGACTGCAGCCGCGCGCGACTGTCCACCGAGGGCAAGCTCTACCTGTGCCTGTTCGCCAGCCAGGGCCACGACCTGCGTCCATTGCTGCGCGGCGACGCCGACGACGCGCAGATCGCGTCCGCCCTCGGGCACATCTGGCAGGGCCGCAGCGACCGCTACTCCGAACTGCGCGCACTGCGCGCGCCCGACACCGACAGCAGCGCACCGCGCCGGGTCGAGATGAGCTATATCGGCGGATGAGCGCGGCAGCAATGAATCCATCGACTGCCATCGACGCCGGCGAGATCACCGGCCTCGTGCTCGCCGGCGGCCGCGGCTCGCGCATGGGCGGCATCGACAAGGGCCTGCAGAACTTCAACGGCACGCCGCTCGCGATGCACGCGGTGCTGCGCCTGGGACTGCAGGTCGGCGACATCATGGTGAACGCCAATCGCAACCTGGCCGCCTACGAGTCCTTCGGCGTGCCGGTGTGGCCGGACGGCCTGGCCGACTACGCGGGGCCGCTGGCCGGCTTCCTGACCGGTCTGGAGCGCTGCGAGACGCCCTACCTGCTCACCGTGCCCTGCGACACACCGCTGTTCCCGCTCGACCTGGCCAGCCGCCTGGCCGCCGCCCTGGCGGCCGAGGACGCCGACATCGCGATGGTCAGCGCGCCCGAGGCCGCGGACGATCCGGCCGCCGCGCCGGTGCTGTTCCCGCAACCGGTGTTCTGCCTGCTGCGCGCCACACTGCTCGAAAGCCTGGTGCGCTTCACGCAGAACGGCGGCCGCAAGATCGACAAGTGGACCGGACAGCACCGCACGGTGCTGGTGCCCTTCGATCGCCCCGGCGATGCCGCCAATGCGTTCTTCAACGCCAACACGCTGGCCGAGCTGCACGCGCTCGAAGCCCGGCGTTGCTGATTCTCTTGTTGCCATGAGCCGAATTGCCGAGATTGCCGCCGCGCTGGCGGGCTACGACCCCAAGGCCCTGGGCGTCGACGCCGTGCAGGCCTTCCTGGCGCAACTGGCCGAGCCCGCGGTCGTCACGCAGGTCGAGCGCCTGGCCCTGCGCGATGCGCTCGGACGGGTGCTGGCCGAGGACGTCGTCTCGCCGGTCAGCGTGCCGCCGCACGACAACTCGGCCATGGACGGCTTCGCCTTCGACGGCACGGTGCTCGCCGCCGCCGGCGACGCCACGCTCACGCTGCGCGTGGTCGGCACCGCGCTGGCCGGCGCCGCCTGGCGCGGCACGCTGGGGGCCGGCGATGCGGTCAAGATCATGACCGGCGCGGTGATGCCGGCCGGACTCGACACGGTGATCCCGCAGGAGTTCTGCACGGTCGAAGGCGAGCGCGTGAGCTTCCCGGCCCGGGCGCTGCGGCGCGGCGACAACCGCCGCTTCGCCGGCGAAGACCTGATGCAGGGCCAGCCCGCGCTGCGCCGCGGCCAGATCATCACACCGGCCGCGCTCGGCATGGTGGCCAGCCTCGGATTGCCGATGGTGCCGGTGCTGCGGCGCCTGCGCGTCGCCTATTTCTCCACCGGCGACGAGATCCTGAGTCTCGGCGAACTGCCGCGCGAAGGTGCGGTCTACGACAGCAACCGCTACACCGTGTTCGGCCTGCTCACCCGACTGGGCTGCGAGGTGATCGACCTCGGCCTGGTACGCGACGATCCGGCGGCGCTCGAATCCGCGCTTCGCCGCGCCGCGGCGGATGCCGACGCCATCATCACCAGCGGCGGCGTCAGCGTCGGCGAGGCCGACCACACGCGCGCCGTCATGCAGCGGCTCGGCGACATGGCGTTCTGGCGCGTCGCGATGCGGCCCGGCCGGCCGATGGCGGTCGGCCTGATCCCGGCGCCGAACGAACAGCGCGGGCCCGCGGTGCTGTTCGGCCTGCCGGGCAATCCGGTGGCGGTGATGGTGACCTTCCTTGCCTTCGTGCGCCCTGCGCTGCTGCAGATGATGGGCTGCAACGCAGCCTGCGCCGCGCCGCCGCCGCTGCTGCGCGCCACCAGCGTGGATGCGATCCGCAAGAAGCCCGGACGCACCGAGTACCAGCGCGGCCGGGTGCAGGCGGTCGCGGGCGCGCTGCCCGAGGTGCGCATCGCCGGCAATCAGGGCTCGGGCGTCCTGAGCTCGATGGTCGAGGCCAACGGCCTGGTGGTGCTGCACCACGACCAGGCGAGCGTGGCGGCGGGCGACGCGGTCGATGTGATGATCTTCGACGGCGTGGTGTAAGGTCTCTGCCCGCCCCTGGCCTCACGGGAATTGCGCATGGCCGCCACCAGAATCGAGTTGATGCAGCAGATGCCGATCTTCGGCGCCATCGGTGCGGAAACCATCGAGTTCCTGCTGGCGTCCGCGCCGGTCGTCGAAGTGCCGGGCGGCAGCTACTTCTTCCGCGAAGGCGATCCCGGCCACGGCATGTTCGTGCTCGAAACCGGCAGCGTGACCGTGTCCAAGAGCTGGCAGTCGCACGAGCTGCTGCTGGGGCACCTGGTCCGGGGCGACTGTTTCGGCGAGATGGCCCTGCTCGACCTCTTTCCGCGCAGCGCATCGGTGCGCACCGATGCCGACTGCGTCGCGATCGAGCTCACTTCGGCCAACCTGTACCRCCTGTTCGAACGCGACGTCGAACAGTTCGCGCTGATCCAGATGAACATCGCGCGCGAGATGAGCCGCCGGCTGCGCGTCGCCGACGATCGCCTTTTCCGGGCACAGATGGGCGAATGCCTGGAAGCGCTGAAGCGCATTTGAACCCGCCCTCAGCCTTCGCGCACCCGAAGGGCCGGCGAAGCCAGGCCGGTTTCGTGAAACACCGCGGAACCGGCTTCGCCGGGCCGCCGGTGTTGCCCCCGGCAGGGGGTGGGCGCCCGACACGAAGTGCGGGCAACCTGGGGGCGAGCAACAGTGCCACCGCGGAACCGGCTCCGCCGGTCCGCTGGTGTTGCCCCCGGTAGGGGGTGGGCGGCTACACGCAGTGAGCCAACCTGGGGGCGAGCTAAATCCTTCCGAGTGCGCGCTCGACGCCCTTGTTCGCGAGCGCATCCGCGCGCTCGTTCCCCGGATCGCCCGAGTGGCCCTTGACCCAGCGCCATTCGATCTGGTGGCCGCCCTCGGCCACCAGCTTGTCCAACTGCTGCCAGAGCTCGACGTTCTTCACCGGCTGCTTGGTCGAGGTGCGCCAGCCCTTGGCCTTCCAGCCCTTGATCCATTCGGTGATGCCCATGCGCACGTACTGGCTGTCCAGGTAGAGGACGACCTTGCACGGCCGCTTGAGCGCGCCGAGGCCCTCGATCACCGCCTGCAGCTCCATGCGGTTGTTGGTGGTGTTGAGTTCGCCGCCGAAAAGCTCCTTCTCGGTGGCGCCCGACTTGAGCCATGCGCCCCAGCCGCCGGGACCGGGGTTGCCCTTGCAGGCACCGTCGGTGTAGATCTGTACTTCGTTCAAAAACCGTTTCCTTCTCGATGTCCCCGATTGTCGCGTCCCCGGTGCATCTTTCCCGYGATCGGCACCGGCGCGCTGGCGCGCGAGGCGGCGCGGCGCCAGTCGGCGCTCAGCAGCCGCAGCCCCCGCACCCGTTTCACCGCCACGAGGAAATAGACAGCACCGAAAATCGGCCACCAGCGCTCGCCGGCGGCATCGAACCAGCGGCAGCGCTCCAACCAGGCTTCGCTGCGGACGGCAGGTCGATAGACGCCGAAGCGCCCCGACTCGACCTCGAAGCTCAGCAGCCGCAACCAGTCGCGCATGCGCCGGTAGCCGATGAAATCGCCGGCTTCGGGCAGGAACAGCTCGCCGAATCCCAGCCGTCGAAAAAGACGGGCCCGGCGCTGCCGCATGCCCCAGAGGCTGGCCGGATTCAGGCCGCAGATGACGACGCGGCCCTCGGGTACCAGCACCCGCTCGACCTCGCGCAGGGTCGCGTGCGGGTCGGGACTGAGCTCGAGCGCATGCGGCAACACCACCAGGTCGAGGCTGTTGGCCGAAAAAGGCAAGGCCGAGAAGTCCGTCACCAGCGCGCTGGCGCTGGCCTGGGCCGGATCCGACAGCGCCAGCCAGCGGTGCGGCATGCGATTGGCGCGCAGTCCCTCGACTTCGGACAGGCCCAGCTGCAGCGCGTGGTAACCGAACACGTCGGCGACGGCCTGGTCGAGCTGCGCCTGCTCCCAGGCCAGCAGATAACGGCCGGGGGGGGTCTCGAACCAATCGTGCAAACCTATAATTTGRCCGCTCATGACCCTCGTTCCGCTGCCCGCCTTCGCCGACAACTGCATCTGGATGTCGCAGGACGGGCACGACGCGATCGTGGTCGACCCAAGGGACGCCGGGCCGGTGTCCGAAGCACTCCCGCGCGGCAATCTGCAACTGGCCGCGATTCTAGTCACGCGCCATCATGCCGATCACACCGGCGACGGGGCGGCGCCGTACGCGGACTGCGGCCACGAAGACACGCTTGCTTTTCCGAGATTTGCACAAAGCGTGGAACCCGGCAACCCGGATCTCACTCACTACACGGCGCACTGCGAAACATTGCGTGCGCGCGGCCAGCCGACGCTGCCCCCGCAGCGGCTCACCGGGCGCCGAATCCATCCCTCACTTCGCAGCTGCGAAGCCACTGTCAGTCAGTCGGTCCAGGCTCATGCCGGCCATTGCGCGCAAGCCGCGCCGGCCGAAGTGTTCCCCGCGCTGCGCCAATGGAAAAACGACTTTCGATGAAATTTCTGCTAGCCGCCTGCCTCGCGGGCTCCTTGTTTCTCGCGGGCTGTGCCACCGGCACCGGGTCAGCGCCGGGTGGCGCTTCGGCCGGCGGCACGCCGGTCTATCCGGGCGGCAACCTGACGCCGATCACCTCGGGCAACACCAAGTCGCGTGCCGTGGTCACGCTGGCCCCGCCCACCGACATGTGGGACCGCATCCGCCGCGGCTTCAAGATGCCCGATCTCAGCAGCGATCTGGTGCGTGACCGCGAGCAGTGGTATGCGAGCCGGCCCGACTACATCCAGCGCATGACCGAGCGCTCGAACCGCTACATCTTCCACATCGTCGAGGAGCTCGAACGCCGCGACATGCCGACCGAACTCGCGCTGCTGCCCTACATCGAGAGCGCCTTCAATCCGCAGGCCGTGTCGAGCGCTCGCGCGGCCGGCATGTGGCAGTTCATGCCGGCCACCGGCACCGACTACGACCTGAAGCAGAACATCTTCCGCGACGACCGGCGCGACGTCGTGGCGTCGACCCGCGCAGCACTCGACTACCTGCAGCGGCTCTACGGGATGTTCGGCGACTGGCAACTCGCGCTGGCCGCCTACAACTGGGGCGAAGGCAACGTCGGCAAGGCGATCGCGAAGAACCAGCGCGCCGGCCTGCCCACCACCTACAGCGACCTCACGATGCCCGCCGAGACCCGGCTCTACGTGCCGAAGCTGCAGGCGGTCAAGAACATCGTCGCCGATCCGGCGCGCTTCAATGTCGACCTGCCGCTGATCGCCAACCACCCCTACTTCCAGACCGTCGCGCTCAAGCGCGATCTCGACGTCGCGCTGGCGGCCAAGCTGGCCGACGTGCAGATCGAGGACTTCCGCGCGCTCAATCCGTCGGCGCACAAGCCGGTGCTGCTGGCCGCCGGCACGCCGGAGATCCTGCTGCCGTGGGACAACGCCGCCGTGTTCCAGCGCAACTTCGAGGCCTACAGCCAGGGCCAGTACGCCAGCTGGACCGCCTGGACGGTGCCGGCCACGATGACCGTGGCCGATGCCGCGCAGCGCTCGGGCATGAGCGAAGCCGACCTGCGCGCGGTCAACAACGTGCCGCCGCGGATGTTGATCAAGGCCGGGTCGACGCTGATCGTGCCGCGCAGCGCCCGGGTCCAGGAAGACGTGGCGGCGCTGGTGGCCGATACCGGCCAACTGAGCTTCCAGCCCGAGATCGTCACGCGCCRCACCGTGATCAAGGCGGGCCGCCTGGACAGCGTCGCGAGCATCGCCCACCGCTACAAACTGAGTCCGGCCAGCGTCGCCGAATGGAACGACGTCAAGCCAAGCCATGCCTTCCCGCGCGGCTTCGAGGTGGTGGTGTTCCTGCCCGTGCGGGCCTCGCGGGCCGCCAGCGTGGGTTCCGGCTCCGGCCATGTGCGCGCTGGGGCAGCGTCCAAGAGCAGCGGCGCGGCGACGAAGGGCAGCTCCGCCAAGGCGACCAAGGGTTCGAGCGACAAGCAAGTCGTGCAAGAGAAGCGCGGCGGCACGCCGTCGAAGAAGAAGCGCTGAAGGCCAGGCCGGCGCCGGGCCGCCAGCGCGGCCTGGTCCGCGCTGCGCGCAGAGGGGCGGGCTTCAGAGCTTCTCGGTCTCGCCGCTGCGGGGCTGCCATTTCATGAGGCGCTTCTCGAGCACGCCGACGATCGCGTCCAGCAGCAGCGCGAAGGCCGTGAGCACCACGATGCCGGCGAACACCGTGTTGACATCGAAGGTCCCCTCGGCCTGCAGGATCAGGTAGCCGACGCCGCGAGCCGAGCCCAGGTACTCGCCGACCACCGCGCCGACGAAAGCCAGGCCCACCGAGGTGTGCAGGCTCGAGAACACCCAGCTGGTCGCGCTCGGCAGGTAGACGGTGCGCAGCAGCTGCCGCTGGTTGGCGCCGAGCATGCGCGCATTCGCCAGCACCACCGGGCTCACTTCGCGCACGCCCTGGTAGACGTTGAAGAAGACGATGAAGAAAACCAGCGTGACTGCCAGCGCCACCTTGCTCCAGATGCCGAGGCCGAACCACAGCGCGAAGATCGGCGCCAGGATCACGCGCGGCATCGAGTTGGCGGCCTTGATGTAGGGGTCGAAGACCAGGCTCGCGGTCGGGGCCAGCGCCAGCCAGAGCCCGCAGGCCAGCCCCAGCACGGTGCCGATCACGAAGGCCAGCACGGTCTCGAGCAGCGTCGTGCCGAGGTGGACATAGATGTCGGCATTGCCCGCCAGGCCTTCGGGGAACAGCGGATTGGGCGGGATCGCGACCGGCATGAACCAGCTCCAGACCCGGCCTGCCACCTGGACCGGTTCGCCC